>CAKZUU010000054.1 GCA_937922175.1 uncultured Gemmataceae bacterium | reverse complement strand
GCTACCGGGGCCAATAACTCCGCACCACACCCGCCGCGCCGATTTCTAATCGAATCGGATCGCGACGGAGCTCCGGCACGACGGCAAATGTATCGATTTCCGCGGCGGCGGTGATGTCCGCATCGAAACCGATTTGCCTCAGGTTCTGTCCGCCAAGTCCTAACTCCAAGACGCTCGGCAAGACAAGCCCGTGATTCTCGAAGCAATCCCAAGCCAGACGCGCCGAGTCATTGAGTTGAAGTTCAAAGCAATCGCAGAGGACCTCGATCAATGCTCCTGCCAACAGCGAGTCTTCGAGGCTGGGCTGACCGTCGCTCCCCGCACAAATGAGGTGCAAGGGGCGGTCATCGTGAACGAGTTGCTCGCAGACGGCAGAGAAATTGACAAACGCCGCCGCCAGCACTCGATCGGCCTCGGCCGCCCGGAGCAGCGCCCGAGTGCCATTCGTCGTCGTCATGACCACACAACAACCCCGACATGATGAGGCGGTAAATTCCAGCGGAGAATTCCCTCGGTCAAAGCCGGGAATCGGCAATCCACCTCGCTCTCCAGCCAAAATCACGGACCCGGCCGACATCCGATCTGCGGTCTGATGGGCCTCTTCGATTTCCAAGACCGGTCGCACCGACGAACACCCCGCCGCCAGAGCGTACACAATGGTCGTCGTTGCGCGCAGAACATCGATGACGACGGCCGTCGCTCCCGCCAGCGCCCCTTGCGGCACCAACTGCGGCAGCAAATGCACATGCAACAGCCGCTCACGCAGCGGCGACCTGCCCTCGCCCATTTCTTCGTCTCGGTCTCGGACGTCCTCCCCTCGCCATCATATTCGGTTCATGCCCGACTCGGGAATGCCTCGCCCCACCCTTCGCCTTTACTCTCCGACGACACAAATAGGGAATTCGCCCACTCGCCGAGCCCCATCCCTTGGGCCGTCTGGGTTGATCGGGCCACCCGCCGATTCGCAGCTCTGGACCGACATGACCAGGTCACGCCGCGGCTCGCAACTCCGACATGTTTTGATGTTGACTTCGCAGCAGACTGACAATCTCGCTGCGAGCTTGTTGCAGAATGACGCCAATGCTGGAATATGGACCCGCCAAGCGAATCAAGAAACCCAACACGCCGACCACGAGTTGGGCATTCTTCTCGTCCACCAAACGATCGTCTCGACGTTCATGATGCATGCCGTTCATGGGAACCTCCATGCTCCGGGGCCACCGACCGCACATTATGCGGACCTCTTCGCCACCTTGACAAGCCCAATTGGAACAGGTCGAGGGAATTGGTAAATCGCGGAGATTTTGGGATTCACGGCGGCATTCTTAGTGCCATGCCAAAATGATTTCGTCGCATCCGCCGACCACCTCTCTTTCCCCTCGAAAACAGTACGATGCCTCCGGCAAAAATGATTAAAGCATTCCGCGGGTCGATCAACCTGTCACTCATCGCGCCATTTCCGCACGCACTTTTCTGAACGAACGAGATGATCGCGCTTTTCTTGACCGCGTGGTGTATACAACATAATCCTGTGAACCGATGACGGCGCGGCCATGCTCGGTTTCCCCGACAGGCGAGGACCCACGGACTGATGGAAGAACAGTGGAAGATTCATGATGCCCTTGAGACCTATGGCATCCACCGGTGGGGCAAAGGCTACTTCGGCATCAATGAGCTCGGTCACGTCACGGTGCATCCCGACAAACGAACGGATCGCGCGATTGATCTGAAAGAATTGGTCGATCAATTGCAACTTCGTGGGATTCAGCTGCCGATCCTTCTTCGCTTTACCGACATATTGCGGCATCGCGTCGGGGAAATCGCGGATGCGTTCCGCGCTGCCATCAGCGAGTTCTCGTACACCGGCGAGTACCGCTGTGTGTATCCCATCAAAGTGAATCAGCAGCGGCACGTCGTTGAAGAAATTCTGGATTTCGGCCGACCCTTCAAATTCGGTCTGGAAGCGGGGAGCAAACCCGAATTGCTGGCCGTGCTCGCGATCACCAATGGCACAGATATTCCCATCATCTGCAACGGTTTCAAAGACGACGAATTCATCCGCATGACGATTCTGGCGCGGAAGATCGGCAAACAGATCATCCCCGTGGTCGAGAAATTCACCGAACTCGAGTCGATCGTCCGCAATGCCGAAGACCTCCGCGTTCGACCCGTCATCGGCGTGCGAGTCAAATTGGCGACCCGAGGCGCCGGCCGATGGCGGAGCTCCGCCGGCTATCGGTCCAAATTCGGGCTGACACTGACGGAAGTCCTCGACGCGTTGGAGTTCCTCAAGCAGCGGGACATGGCGGACTGCTTGCAACTGGTCCATTTTCACCTGGGCAGTCAAATCACGAATATCCGCAAGATCAAGGAGGCATTGACCGAGGCAGCCCGCATCTATGCTGAACTCGTTCGAGTTGGAGCGGGCTTGAAGTACATCGACGTCGGGGGCGGTTTGGGCATTGACTACGACGGCTCGCAAACGGATTTTGAATCGTCGGTCAATTACACCTTGCAGGAGTACGCCAACGACGTCGTTTTCCGTATCAAGAGCGTCTGCGACGAACTTGGTATCCCGCACCCGACGATCATCTCCGAGTCCGGTCGGGCCGTCGTTGCGTACCACAGCGTTCTGGTCTTCGATGTGTTGGGCACGTCGAATTTTGATCGCTGTGAAGTACCGGATCAGCTTCCCGACGACGCGCCACAGCCGATTCAAGACCTGTTTGCCATCCATCGAGACCTGTCGAAAAAGAATTGTCTGGAGAGCTTTCACGATGCGGTGAAGGCGATTGACGACGCCCTGAACATGTTTAATCTGGGGTATCTCACGATCGAGTACCGAGCGATGGCTGAGCGGCTGTTCTGGGCGGTCGGCCGCAAGCTCCAACGTATTGTCCGCGAAATGGACTACGTGCCGGAAGAGCTGAACGGCCTGGAAGCGATGCTGTCGGATACTTATTTCTGCAACTTTTCCGTCTTTCAGTCGATGCCCGATAGTTGGGCGATCAAGCAATTGTTCCCAATTATGCCGATCCACCGGCTGAATGAACCTCCCAACCGGCGGGCAGTCTTGGGTGACATCACCTGCGATTCCGATGGAAAAGTTGATCAATTCATCGACCTGCGTGACGTCCGCAATACGCTGCAACTCCATGCGTGGGACACCCAGCCATACTATTTGGGAGCATTTTTGCTCGGCGCTTACCAAGAAATCCTCGGCGATTTGCACAATTTGTTCGGCGACACCAACGCCGTGCACGTGAGTTTGGACGAGGATGGACATTATTCGGTCGATCACGTCATCCGGGGTGACACCGTTCGCGAAGTGTTGCAGTACGTCCAATTTTCGAGCGAGGAACTCAGCGCGATGATGCGCCGGGACGTGGAACGAGCCGTCAAAGCCGGGCGTATCTCGTTAGAGGAATCGCGGCAACTTTTGCGCTTTTACGAGAGCGGCCTCGAGGGGTACACCTATCTCGAGGAAGTCTGAGTGGTCAGGCGGCCGCGCGGGATGACCGATCTTCCGTCGGCCCCTCGGATGCCGTCAACCGTTGTTGCAACTCGGCCTGCAAGTCGGCGATCTGCTGCCGTAAAATGTCGCGCTCAGTTATCCAATGGACGCGTTCGGCAGCAAGTTCCTGCTCGCGGCACTGCCATTCCCGTTGCTGTTGCTCCAACTCGCTTCGGCGCTGGTTGACCTCTCGCTCGGCACGGAGCAGACTCTCTTGCTGTTTTTCTAATTCGAGAAAGATTTGCCGGAGTTCGGCATCTTCTTCCGCGAGTTGCCGCCGATACTGCTCGAGGGCACGCGCTGCTTGCTTTCCTGCCTGTTCCCACCGTCGCCGATGCCTCTCAATGCGACGATCGAAGACCGACGGATCGGCACTCTCGCATCGCAACTGTTGCTTCACCTCTTCCAGAGCGATCGCCTGTTCGGCCAGCGCTTGCTGGCTGATCCTCAGCGAGTCGATTCGGCGAATGTATTCGTCCCGCGCCTGATCCCATGCATCCCGGGCGGCGACGCATTCAGCCATCGCCCGTCGCCACCGCATCACCTCCTCCCGACGTCGATCTCGCCAACGCCGAAACAAAGCGGCGAGCGATTTTTCCCGTTTCTCCAAAAGATTGGCTCGGCGAAGATATTCGAATTCGCGACGGGCCGCCTCCGCACGAGCTTCGATCTGGAGACATTGAGAGTGGGCTTGCTCGTTCTCCCACCGTTGGCGTTGACGCTGCCATTCCTCATGCTGAGCGCGCCATTGATGTGCTTGAATCTCCAGATCACGCGCTCGGGCTTTCAATTGCTCCTCTTCGACACGAAGGGCACTGCAAAGACGCTCCATGTCGAGGATGGCGAGCTGCTGTTCCTCTTGCCAATCCTCCTGAGCCTTGGCCAGCCGTTGCCATAGCTCCGCGAGATGCCGGCGCTGATCGGCGAGAGTTGCCCATTGCTCGATGACCACTTGCTGACAGCGCTGATAATATTGCTGCAAATCGGCGTGATAGGGCAGGGGGACCTCGGCGAGAAGAGTTTGGAGCGAGTCGTGCGACGCAGAAGAGGCCGCATTGTCGGGCGTTGGCGGCGAAGGTTCGCTCCAGATCGCCAGCAATCGTCGCGCAGCAGAAATCCGCTGCTCCAGACCGCGTGACTCCATTCGCAAATTATCAAGCTGGGCCGTCCACTTGCCTCGCTCTGCTTCGAGCTGTCGCTCCAAGTTCCGAAGAGCCGCCTCACGCTGTTCGAATTCCTGATTGCGACGGGCCAAGTCTGCAAGCTGTCGGGTGAGTTGCGCCTCGGTCTGCCGAGACGATTCGATCCACCGTTGCCGTTCGGCGAGGAACGCCTCGCGCTCGTGCTGTGTCTCGTGGAACTGCCGCTGCCAGCGGGCTCTCTCTTCGTCGAGGAGTCGGCGCTGCCGCTCCAATTCGTGTTGTTGCGTATCGGCTTGACGTCGAGCCTGCCTCCAATGCCGGCGGAGGCGATGCAAAAACCGAATCCGGAATTCGCGTAGCCGGTCACGTTCGGTGAGAGCCTCTTGCCGTGCCGCAGCGACTTCTTCCCATTGTGCCTGGATTTCCTCTACCTGTCGACGAAAACCCTCCCGCTCTTCCGCAAGTTGTCGTCGCAGCGATTCGACCTGCCGCTGTTTTTCCTCGAGAAGCGACAAGATTTGTCGCATTTCGAGTTGATTGTCAGCGATCGAGGTTGATGACGGCGTCGATGTCGCTGGTATCGTTCTCTCGGGCCGGTCGTTTGCACCCGGATCGGACGGATGCAGATTCGGTGCCGTCATGGAGTGTCTTGGGCAGAGAGTGATTCGGCGGACGTCTCCCGTTGTCCGAGAGATTCATCGGCTCGGTAAAATGTGCAAGTTTATCAAATCCGACAAAAGTCGGAGATATGCGCGGTTTGCCCCGCTTCCTCGCCCCACAACGAAACCCAAGGGGGCACAACGCAAAGCGCTGAGGCAACGGCTTGCAGTGGTCGTATCCGGGTTCGGTGATCTTCGCCGATAATTGGGTCGCAACGGGCAATCACCGGGGGATTCAGGGTTTCGCCTTTCGTTCTTGTTCGATTCGCTTGAGCAAAGCGTCGGCATTCGGCTGGTGTCGATACAGTATCTCGAGACCTTTCCAAATGGCTTCGGCTCTTTCCCAATCGCCGGTCTGAGCGAACCCGCGGGCCTTTTCGAATGCGGCTTGGATTTCTGGAGCGTCGGCGGGTGAGGAATCGGTCTCGGGCAGCTCCCGTAAAGCATTTTCAGCCAAACGAACCCAAATGGTTTCTGACTCGACGAGCGAGAACACATCAACGATTGCTCTCCAGATTCGTCGAGCGGCAGCGTTGTCACCGGCCTGGGCGTGGGTCAGACCCGACTCGAACATTCGTTGGGCCTCGCTCTTTGGGCTGACGAGGCGTTGGCGTTGCGTGAGCCGACGGACCGTTGCCGCTTCTTGTCGTCGCTGGCGAAAGGCTTCGACTTCCTTCTCGTAAGGGTGGTTCGGATAACGGCGAGTCATCGGTTCGAG
>CAKZUU010000053.1 GCA_937922175.1 uncultured Gemmataceae bacterium | reverse complement strand
CGGCGGAGTTCATGCGTAACCGCCAGGTGTCGCCGGTTTCGGTGTCCGTGTGGTCCAAAGTCAGGTAGCCGCGTTTGAACTCGCCAACGAATGACCGTTGCTTGCCGGCCGGATCGATCATCGTGAGGTGGTATTTTTTGGCCTTCGGATCGAACCTCATTTCGCCCTTGGTGAATTGCCGAGCGCCTTGGAACTCGACGATCAGGGAGGCGTCTTCGCCTTGGAACTTCCACCCCCAAGAGAGGGATTCGACCCAGTTTTCCTTTTTGTTGGTCGTGGAGCCGGCCCCTTTCCAAGCGCCGATGAAGTCGTTCAAAGCCTCCAGTTTTTCTTTGGCGAGTTGGCGATCCTCCGCGAAGAGCGGAACGGCAACGGTACTCGTCAGGAAGCCGAGCAGCCATACAAGTCGAATCATGGGTCACCAGCCGAGGAATGGAAAGGCCAAGGAATTGTAGCTTACGGGAGATCGAGAACGAAGACGGAGGCATCCGCGTTGGCGACGACGAGGGCCGCACGGCCGGGAACAAAAGCGGCGGCCCGGGGTAGAACACCGAGGTTCCATTCGCGCTGTTTCTGACCGGTCGAGGCATCGAAGAGCCGGACGACACCATCGCGGCCGAGGGTGACGAAGGACGAGCCGCGGGGAGCGGCCACCAGAGCGATCAGGCCTCCGCCCTGAGCTGGAATCGTGTGTTTGAATTCCCTCGTGGCGATGTCAAAAATCTTGAGTTCGCCCTCGTCACTGCCGGCGATGAGGAACGACTTGTCGGCGGAGAAAGCGACATCGGCAACCGATCGGGAGAAAGCCGGCACGTCACCGCCGACGCGCTCGCCATTGCTGACGTTGATGATTCGCAGGGTGCCGCCCGTGTCGCCAGAGACGGCCCAAGAACCGTCGGCGCTGAACGCCAAGCAAGAGACATTGCGGCCTTCGTCGGTATGAGTGGCCCCGGGTTTGCCATCAGCGTCCAGCGTCTGCACGATACTCAGCGAATCATTTTCCGATCGAACCGTCAATTGCCACGCGACAAACCCTTGACCGTTGGGCAAGCCCAACAACGCGGGGATGCGATGCGGAACTTGCAGGCTGGCAAGTTCGCGCCCGGTCTCGACATCCCAGATTCGCAACCGTTGATCGCGGCCACCGCTGGCGAGCCGTGACGAGCCGACCAAGAACGCCAGCGATTGAATGTCTTGAGTGTGCCCCATCAAGAGACGTCGCTCTTGGCCGGTCGTGAGGTCCCAGACGCGAACGGTCTGGTCATCTCCCCCGGTGGCGAGCCAACGCCCGTCGCTGCTCACGGCGACGGCTCGGAGTCCCCGAGAATGGCCGGTCGAGACCAACCCAACGTCGCTCTCCCAATCCCAAAAGCGCACGGTCCGATCGACCGAAGCTGAGAGGATACCCGTTTGGTTGGGAGCAAAGGCGACGGCACTCACCCAATCAGCATGACCGCGAAGGGTTCGTACCTCTTGTCGGTTGGGCAGGTTCCAGATTTTGATGGTCGAGTCGCCGCTGGCACTGGCGACGTGCCGACCGTCGGAACTGACCGCCACGGCGCTGATCGGACCGCCATGTCCGCTCCAATTCGTTTTGGAGACGGCGACTTGTCCCGGAGGAAATTCCCAAACAATCACGAGGCGGTCAGTGCCCCCAGAGATCAGATGTCGGCTGTCGGGCGTGTAGGCCAACCCACCGACGCCTTCATGATGGGCCGAAAAATTCCCCAGCAGGCGTTTGCCCTCCAGGTCCCAGAGGAAGACCACACCGTCAACGCAGCCCACCGCCGCCACTTTTCCATCGGGTCGGATCGCCATGGCGCTGATCGCCGCTTTGTGCCCACTCAAGACTTCGGCCTCGCCGGTGGACAGGTTCCAAAGACGGACGGTTTTATCGACACTCCCGGAGAGCAACCGAGTACCATCGGGGGTGAACGAGGCGGTCAGAATCGCGCCTTGGTGTCCGATCAGATCGCGTTGCCAAGCGCCGGTGCGGGCCCGCCAAATTTTCAACACTTTATCGCCGCCGCCGGATACCAGATATTCTCCATCGGGCGAATACGCAACCGTCGTGACGGGAAGCCGATGACCGTCCAGTCGATGTTGAATGGTGCCGCTCGCAACATTCCACAAGAGCACGCGGCGATCCGCCCCGGCGCTGGCCAGTTGTTGGCCGTCCGGTCGCAAAGCGACCGCCCAAACGGGCCGATCATGACCGATGAACCGCCGATGCGAGTCGTCGATTTGCAGCGGCCAAAGTCGCAACGTCTGGTCGTAACTGGCCGACGCCAGAAAGCGACCGTCGGGTGAGAAAACGATCCCGCTGATCTGATCCTGATGCCCCTGGAGGACGCGCAGTGGTCGATCGGGGACCCCGATCTCCCAAAGGCGAATGAGGTGATCGGCCGAGCCGGTCGCGAGATATTTTCCATCCGGGCTGACGGCCACGGTTGCGACTAACCCGCCGTGGCCCGCGAATTCGTACCGCCTCACGCCCACACTGCCGTCGGT
>CAKZUU010000052.1 GCA_937922175.1 uncultured Gemmataceae bacterium | reverse complement strand
TCGACCGGCACGACCTGGGCTTTTTTCACCATCATGGTCCGACCTCTCAGCACCTCCGTTTGGGCCACAAATTCCGGGCCCATTTCGGCCAAGTCATCGCTGAGGAAGTGATTCGGGACCCCCAGCAACTCCAGCCAGAATCGAGTCAGTCCTGTGAGGATTCGGCCTTTATCGGGAATCGGCGTCGGCAATACCCAGTCGAAGGCACTGATCCGATCAGTGGCGACAATCACCAGTCGATCTCCCAGATCGTAGATGTCCCGCACTTTCCCTCGACGGCACGGCCATTTCGGTATGGCGCTCGCATACAGTGGGTCCATCACGATTCCTCTCGCGGGCAACCAGCGCCCGTTAACTGCTCGCGCTTCGGTAGCGCCGCAACGCGCGGCGGAAGAACCGGCGACTCAACGTCAACATCATGACCGTCGCGATCACTAACCACACCGCATATTCCCAGCGAGATAACGGTCTCACCATGATCTCGGCCGGCACACTAATCGTCAACATGACCGGCAACACCCAGGTGAAAATCCGCCCGATCGGCCAGGCCCAGGAGTTTTGAAATATTTCTCGCGGATATCGCATCAAGCTCGAAAAAAGCCACCACAGTTCCATCAAGCTCTGGTTCCGGACCATCCACACCGCCGACGACGTCAGCATCAGGAGGAAGCTGTACGCCAATAAGACGGCACACACAAATGAAACCAAAAAAAGAACTCCTTGGGTCGTGCCGATCTGAATGGTCGATGCATTCCCCACCGCGAAAATCATGACACCTGCACCCATCAAAACATTCGGCACCGTCGACCAATCCACTCGGCGCATCGTGATGAGAAACTGTTCATCGATCGGCTGCAACAACATCGTATCTAGATTTCCGGTCCGCACCTGATGCGAGAAATCGTGACAGTTCTCCAGGAAGAGCGTCTCGATGATCCCCTCAACCGCGAAATAGCAACCGACGAAGAATTGATATTGGTGGCGATCCCACCCTTGGATGGTATCGGTTTTTGAATAGATGACATCATAGAAGAGCAGTAGAATCGTCAGCCACAGCACTTCGACAAAAACCTTGAGCAGGAAATTGCTCCGGAACGCCATCTCATGAAGGAGAGCGAAGCGTGCCAGGACGAGCCAAAGTTTGAGATAGCGGAAGAAACGGGTCATGGGCGGCGTCAGCCTCCATAGGCGCTGTACCGACGCAGTCCGATGCGAAAAAGCCCCCGAGCGGTCACGGCCAGCGCGATAGCCCAACCCGCCTCAGCGAGCAGCCCTCGGCCGAGCGCCTCGCCCTGCACTTTGCCGAGAAACACCGCGGCAGGAAAATAAGCCATGTACTGAAACGGTAGCCATTTTAATAGTTCGGCCCACGGTTCCGGAAGCAGATCCAACGGGAACATGTGACCGGACACGAAGTAGTTTAACGTGTTGACGATGTAAAGAAGCGACGTGACTTCGAGCAACCAGAACCCCACCATCCCAATGCACGCCTCAAAATAAAAACCCACGAAGAACGCCAAAAGTAACGACACAAGATAAGCCGTCCCAGTCGTCAAATCCGGGAGATGGTCAAAATAACCGCGGCACAGAAAGAAGAGGATTGCATAGGGGACAAACGAGGTGACGAAATAAGCTATCTTGTGCGCCATCCGATAAACCAAAAGATAGGTCAGCATGTCCAAGGGTTGCAACAAGTACTTTTTCAGATTCCCTTCACGGATGTCCAAGGCGATGCCACTTGCCAAGCCTGGCATGGACGAGAACATACGTGAGATATGAACCAGCAACAGGTAAGCGATCATCTCTGCTAGGCGGAATCCGCTCAACTCGCCTCGGCCGGAGCCGATGTAGACGCTGGTCCACAATAAGATGGTGGTCAACATGGGCAAAAGCCGCAACGCGCTACTGAGAATGAAGTCGCTGCGGTAGGCAAGGCGCTCGACGAGGGCAATGCGAAAAATGTTGAAGTATTTTCGAATCGACCAGGAGAGTCGTTGAGCGAGCGAACTGAAGGAGGCCGAGGTTCCCATATTTGCTTTCACACGCCCAGCGCCTCCGCGACTCGCCGCCGGGCCAGGGCAAGGGCTTCCGGAAGTTTGTCAGCGAGTGGCCCACCGGCCTCCGCCTTTTCCGGCTTACCGCCGCCTCGACCGCCGACGACGGCCACGATCTCCTTGATCAGATTTCCCGCATGGACGCGATGGGTGAACTTGTCCGTCACAACGACCCGGAGGGCGGCTTTCTCACTGTCGCGCCATCCGAGGACGACGATGCACGAACCGGTCTTCGAGATGAGGCGATCGGTTTGTTGCCGCACCTGTTCCATGGTCGTGGGAGGCAATTCACCGATGATAATTCGCGCACCGTCGCGTTCAGGCGCCTCGGCCAAAAGACGATCGATAGCAGCCGCGAGGTCGCCAGCTTGCTCCTTCTTTCGCGACTCATGGAGCTTTCGAAGTTCGTCTTGAAGGGCCTCGACTCGAGCGGTGATCTGGTCAACGGGGCATTGGAGCCGCTCCGCGAGTTGGCTCAGAATGCGGGCCATGCCCTGCATCGCTTCCAAGGCTCCCCGACCGCTGACGCCGGTGACGCGGCGAACCCCTTTGCCCACTGCCTCTTGGGAGACAATTTTGAAAAGCCCGGCTTGGCTGGTCCGAGCGATGTGCGTCCCCCCGCAAAACTCCGCGGAATCATTCCAGGTGACGGCGGCAGGGTCTTCTGGACCGATCAAGACGACTCGGACCGGATCGGGATATTTCTCTCCGAAGACCGCCCGCACTCCGGTAATTTGCTTGGCTTGATCCAAGGGCAACGTCACGGCGACCACGGGACGGTCGGCGGCGATCTGCTCGTTGACCCGTTGTTCGATCTGGAGGATTTCGTCGTTTGTCAATGGCTTGTCATGGGCGAAATCGAAGCGAGTTTTCTGCTCATCGACGAGCGAACCTTTCTGTTCGACATGGGGGCCTAAGACCTGGCGTAGGGCCAAATTCAACAGATGCGTGGCGGTGTGATGGCGCATGATCTCGGCCCGCCGTGCCGCATCGACCTGTGCCTCGACCTGCTGCCCGACCTCGAGCAACCCTTCAGGCAGATAGCCGATATGCAGTACGGCATCGCCCAGCTTTTGGGTGGTCTCCACAACGAATGGGCCGGTCCCGCCGACGATGATGCCGCTGTCGCCGACCTGCCCGCCTGCCTCGGCATAGAAACAGGTCCGATCCAGAAGCAGGCCGACGGATCGGCCGTGCGGCACCAACCCGCCGCTGAACACGATGTTTTCCTGTACCCAACCGAGAATCTGTGCCGGGCTTCGCAGCGTCTCGTATTTGAGCGAATCATCGGTCGCGGGCAAGGTCCCCTGCACTGCCGTCACCACAAACTTCTTGCGATCCTTGCTCGAACGCTCGGTGAACTCGTGCCACAGTTGCTGAAACTCGCGGCGATCGACTTTCAGTCCGACTTCGGCAGCCATTTGCTCGGTAATATCCACGAAAAAGCCGTAGGTCGTGTGCAGGTCGAAGGCCGCTTTGCCGCTGATGACGTTCGATCCCGTGTGGCGAGCGGCCTCGGCCACATCTTGGAACAGTTTCACCCCTCGGGTGAAATTGCGGATAAAAGTCTCTTCCTCGGAGCGGATGATGGCCTGCACACGGGCGGGGTCGCGGCGAAGTTCCGGGAAGACATGCCCCATGCGCTCGACGAGGGTCGGGACTAAGTCGGCAAGAAACGGTCCGCTCGCCCCGAGGTACTGCCGACCATATCGCTCGGCCCGCCGCAGAATACTGCGCAACACATAACCCCGTTTTTCATTGCTGGGCACCGCACCATCGGTGAGAGCGAAGGTCAATGTTCGGATATGGTCGGCGATGACGCGGTACGCTGTATCCTTCAGGTCGTCGAGGCGTCCGGCGTAGGGCGGAGCCTGAGTCACTCGCTGGATCGCCTCGAAAAGAGGAGCAAACAGATCGGTGTCATAGTTGCTCTCTTTCCCCTGCAAGACAGCCGTGATACGCTCGAAGCCCATCCCAGTGTCCACGTGTTGCGCCGGCAGGGGCGTCAGACTTTGATCCGGATTGCGATTGAACTGAATAAAAACGAGATTCCAGATTTCGATGACGTCGGGCGTCCCCCGATTGACCAGATTCCGGCCCCGACGATCTGGCGTCTTGTCGTAATGAATTTCGGTGCATGGTCCGCACGGTCCGGTATCACCCATCTCCCAGAAATTGTCTTTCTTGCTGCCCAGATGGAGATGGTCGTCCGGCACGCCGACGTCGCGCCAATATTGGGCAGCTTCGTCATCGCGGGGAACGTGATTGTCCGGATCGCCCTCGAACACCGTCACATGCAAGCGGCGGCGATCCAACTCCCAGACTTCAGTGAGCAGCTCCCACGCCCAGGCAATGGCTTCCTTCTTGAAATAATCGCCGAAGCTCCAATTCCCCAGCATCTCAAAGAATGTGTGGTGGTAGGTATCCTTCCCCACATCATCCAGATCGTTGTGTTTGCCCCCCGCGCGAATGCATTTCTGCGTGTTGGCCACCCGACGCCAAGGCGGTTGCCGCGTGCCCAAGAAGTAGGGCTTGAATTGATTCATCCCCGCGTTGGTAAACAGTAATGTTGGATCATCGTGCGGCACGACCGACGAGGAGGGGACGTAAATATGATCGTGCCGACGCACAAAGAAGTCGATGAACTCCTGGCGAATCTGGTCTGCGGTCCGCATTCTCTCCTCAACTCGTTCGCAACCGATCTCGGGATCGATTTACTGATGTTCGACGTCCGGGCTCGATCGGCCACGCCACGCCTCGGTCACCTCAATGACGACGTCGCGCAGCGACACGTTGTGGTCCCGAGCCACTCGCGCGCAATCTTCGTATTCCGGGCTGAATATCTCGGTCTCCTCGCGCCAACCCTTCTTGCCTCGGATCGGCCCCCAACGTGTTGTGACCGTCACCGATTCTCGGTGAAGCTTGGAGCGCTGGATCATCTGGCGGCGGATTCCCAACGTCCCGGTCTCGCGAAAAATGATCGCTTCGCATTCGCTCGCTCGGTCCACCAATGCTAACACGCACAGCATCACACCGGGGCGATGCTTCTTCATCTGAATCGGGATCGTATACACGTCGAGCGCCCCGGCCGACCAGAGCCGATCGATGCAATAACCGGTGACTTCCGGGGAGACATCGTCGAGATTGGTCTCCAATTGAACCACGGTGTCGGTCACAGCGGATTCATGCAAGCGATCAGAACCGATCAGCAAGCGAAGAACGTTCGGCCAATTCGGGTAGTCGCGAGTCCCGACTCCGTGTCCGATTCGCTCGATGGTCAAGACGGGCTGATCGGTCCAACTTGCGACGATCGTGGCGAGGATGGCGGCTCCGGTAGGTGTTGTCATTTCGCCAGTGACCGGGACAGTGGCTGTGGGCGCCCCCCGGAGGAGAAGAGCCGTCGCCGGTGCGGGGACCGGCATCGTTCCATGATCGCAAGCGACCGTTCCTGAACCCAGCGGGACCGAACGGCTCGTCCACCGGTCGACACCCAGCAAGTCAAGTCCGACAGCCACCCCCACGATGTCCGCGATGCTGTCCCAGGCTCCGACTTCATGAAAATGGACTTTCTCCAACGGGACGCCGTGAACCTCGGCTTCGGCCTCGCCCAATCGACGAAAGATGGCGAGGGCCCGCTGTTGCTGCGATGAGGTTAATCCGGATCCGCGGATCAGCCGCTCAATCTCGGGCAAGTGCCGATGTTTTTTTTGATCGTTCGCCGAGATCGTCGCCGCTGTTCCTGATACCCCGCTGCGACGTGACCGCGAAAATTCCACGCGGATGGGCAGCCCCAACGAATGGATGGCTTGGACGATCATCTGCGAGTCGGCTCCTGCATCGACCAGCGCGCCCAGCATCATATCGCCGCTGAT
>CAKZUU010000051.1 GCA_937922175.1 uncultured Gemmataceae bacterium | reverse complement strand
CAGGGTCGGATCGCACTCGGTGATGATGCCGCCGTAGCCTTCGACCGAGCGCCGTTTGATGGCAGGAGCATTTCGCGGCATGACGATGTACGCGGGGATTCCGCGCAATCGGGCGGCCAAGGCGAGAGCGGCGGCGTGATTTCCGGATGAGTGCGTGACGACACCCCGCGAGGCTTCGTCATCGTCGAGAGAAAAGACAGCGTGGCAGGCACCGCGAAACTTGAAGGCCCCGCCGCGTTGAAAATTCTCGCACTTGAAAAAGACGTTGGCGTGGCAACGATGGTCGATGGCGCGGCACGTAAAGACCGGGGTGTGATGAATACAAGAGCGGATTCGATCATAGGCCGATCGAACCGCATCCAAGCCGCCGTCAAGAATCTCGTGTGCCGGCGCATCCATCAGTAGACCCCTGGGGGTCAAGTATCGCGGCGTTCCTCACGGCGGGCCCGATCTCGACGTTCTCCGCCGTTGCCCCGGTCGCGTCGTTCCCCGTCGCCGCGCTCCGAACGCTCCCGACGTTCGGGGCGAGATTCCGATGATTCCCGACGTGTCGATCGCTCAGCATGGGCAGGCTCTGCGGCCGATTTCCCCGCTTGCTCTCGCAACAGCGCCTTGCGCGACAGTTTGACCCGATCCTGGTCGTCGATCGCGATCACTTTCACCTGCACCAAGTCACCGACTTTACACACCTCTTCGACGCGATCGACGTACTTGTCGTCCAGTTCGCTGATGTGGCAAAGGCCGTCGCGGCCTGGGAGAATCTCGATAAACGCTCCAAACTCCTTGACCGAGGTGACGCGGCCAGTGTACACCTTGCCGATCTTGATTTCTTCCGTCAACGCTTCGACCCGCAGCTTGGCAGCTTCAGCACCAGCAGCCTCGTGGTGCGAGATAAACACCGTGCCGTCGTCCTCGACATCCAATTTCGCGCCGGTTTCTTCCTGGATGGCACGGATGGTCTTGCCCCCCGGTCCGATCAATAGCCCGATCTTTTCCGGGTTGATCTTCAGGGTCAGCAGGCGCGGAGCCATGCGACTGATTTCGCCGCGCGGCTGCAACAGCGTTCGAAGCATGGTCCGCATGATCTCCAGGCGAGCCTCGCGCGCTTGCGTCAGGGTCCCGCGGATGATCTCTTCCGAAATTCCGTCGATCTTCAGGTCCAACTGAATTCCGGTGATCCCCCGTTGGGTCCCCGCGACCTTGAAGTCCATATCGCCGAAGTGGTCTTCGTCGCCCATGATGTCGGTCAGCAAGACGTATCGGCCCGGCTCCTTGACCAGACCGATCGAGATGCCCGCCACCGGGTTGCTGATCGGCACGCCCGCATCCATCAGCGCCATTGTTCCGCCGCACACCGTCGCCATCGACGAGGAGCCATTCGACTCCAAAATCTCCGAAACCAAGCGGATGGTGTAAGGAAACTTCTCCGGAGGGGGCAACACCGATTGCAAGGAGCGTTCGGCTAACATGCCATGACCGATTTCGCGTCGGCCGGGACCGCGGATCGGCCGACATTCACCCACACTGAACGGTGGAAAGTTGTAATCCAACATGAACTTCTTGCTGTATTCCTCGGTGAGTCCCTCGACACGCTGTTCGTCGGAGACGGTTCCCAGCGTCGTCGTCACCAAGGCTTGAGTTTCGCCGCGCTGAAACAGGGCCGAGCCGTGAGTCCGCGGCAGCAAGCCCACTTCGCAATGGATGGGCCGCAGTTGTTTGGCGGTTCGACCATCGATGCGAACCCCATCCAAAATCATGTCTCGCACCACGCGCTCTTCCAACGCACTGAACGCCGCGTTCACTTGCTCGGCTGTGTACAACGGTGCGGACTGACCCTCGGGCACGGCGAGGAACTCGGCAGCGAGCCGTTCTTGCATCTCCTTGATTTTCTCAGCCCGCTCTTGCTTGCTCGGCGTCATCTTGCGGACACGAAATTCGTCGGCAAACCGCTGGTAAAAGATCTCCTTCAAAGGATTCAACGGTGCCTCGGGATACGGTTCCTTGGCGGGCAACCCCGCCGCTGTCCGCAGTTCTTCGATTTTGTCGATGATCGGAATCATATGCTGATGGGCGAACATGATCGCCTCGGCCATGTCGTCTTCGCGGATTTCTCGACCGAAGCCTTCGATCATGGTGACGGCGGAACGAGTGCCGGCCACGATCAAGTCCAGGTCGCTTTCGTCCAATTGGGACTGGGTCGGCATGACGATGAGTTGGCCCTTGACTCGCCCGACTCGGATCGCCCCGGTCGGTTGCAAAAACGGGATATGCGACACGTGCAGTGAGGCACTCGCCCCGATCATCGCCAAGACGTCGGGGTCGTTGTCTTTGTCGGCCGACAGCACAATCGCTTGAATCTGCACCTCGTTGAAGTAATTCGCCGGAAACAAAGGTCGGATCGGACGATCACACAATCGGGCCGTCAGGATCTCTTTGATCGTGGGTCGGCCCTCACGCTTAATAAAGCCTCCGGGGAATTTTCCGGCGGCGTACGTCTTCTCCCGATAATCCACCGTGAGGGGGAAGAAATCTCGACCCGCCACTGCCGGGCCTTCGACCGCGGCCACCAACACGACCGTGTCGCCATGACGCACGACAACGGCGCCATGAGCTTGCTTCGCTAATTTACCGGTTTCCAGAATGAACGAACGATCCCCGAGCTGAAGCTCGACGCGGATGGGTTGCACGTGATATGTCCTCTCGCTTCAGGTCCGAGCCAACCCTCGAAGCTAGGGGAGAGGAATCTGAGCAGGTGACTGGTTGAAGGGGCTTGCCAGCCTCGATCCGCCAATCGCCCCGGAACTATTTGCGGAGGCCAAGCTTCCCAATCACCGCGAGATAGCGTTCGCGGTCCGTTCGTCGCAGGTAATTCAGCATCGCATTGCGCTTGCTGACCAAGCCCAACAGCCCACGCCGACTGGCGTGGTCCTTCTTGTTCACCCGCATGTGCTCGGTCAAACCGTTGATTCGTTCCGTCAAGAGGGCGATCTGGACCTCCGGAGACCCGGAATCAGTCTCCGTGCGTCGGAACTGCTTCATAATCTCACTTTTGCGTTCCTTCGTGCTCGCCATCTTGCCCTCGTTCACCCCCGCTCGGGATTGCGACTCCTGCCTGGTTTTCCCTATCAAAACTCTAAAATCTTTACTTCAATGTGCGTCAGTGTAGCGTTTCTCGTTGATTCAGCAAGGGGCCGGCACGAAAAATTATCGCTTTCGCCACGTCCCTCGGGCCCGCCGATGACTCACGAACGGAACGACTTCCAACTTTCCGGACTCATGCCATTCATCGAGACGAATCGGCCAGCGTCCAGAATGGTCGGTTAAAACCACGAAGTTGGCACTAACATTCCTATGACTCGATCCTGATCGATTCCTGCAACGGCGCGGAGGGTGAGCGATGCGCTGGTGGTTCATCGTCGCGGGTATGGCAGTCATCGGGGCCGATCTGCGAGGGCAATCCTCTCGTTGGGTACTCGGCCGGGCAACGAAACTACCCAGCGAGTACACGAACCAAGAAAGCACGTATTTCTCGCTCGTGGAGGGGCGCAACGGCAAGCTGTACATTGGGGCGGCGAAGTACGGCGAGAACGCCTATCTGCTCGAATATGATCCGAAAACCGACACGACAGTCATGGTCGTGGATGCGATGAGGACCATCGGTTCAACCGCGCGAGGATTTGCGGCTCAAGCCAAGTTTCACACCCGCGGGAATGTCGGCGAAAGCGGGAAAATCTATCACGGCACGAAACAGGGCTATCCGGAGGCCGGCGAATCACGCGACAGTTATCCCGGTGGATACGTGATCGTGTACGATCCGGCGACCCAGACCGCCGAACATTTCGGAATCGCCAAGCCCAAGCATGGCATCATCAGCGTGATGCCTGATGAATCGAGAGGTCTCATCTACCTGTCCACGTGTTCGGATGATCGACCGATCGACCACACGCATTTCATGGTGCTGGCCACGAAGACACGGCAATACACGGATTTGGGCGACATGGAACATATGTATGCCTTCATCGTCCTCGATCATCGCGGACGGGCGCTGCATCCGATCCGAGGAGGAACGATCGCTCGATACGATCCGGAGCGGCGACAATTGCAACGTCTTTCGACGAAAGTGGACGACCAGGATTTGCCGCCGTCGCTGCGGCACGACGCAGTCATTTGGAATTGGGAGACCTCACCAGATCGTCGAACGCTCTGGGGGATCGAGTTAGCGACCAACCAATTGTACGAGTTCGATTTAACGTCAGAGGGAGACACGATCCGTGGCTGGAGTCGTGGCCGATTGTTAGGTTGGGCAAAAGCGACGGACTGCCGAGCGATGTGCGTCGATGCGGAGGGCGACGTTTGGGCCACCGTCACGGTTCAACAAGGTGTGAAAGAAGGGCCCGCCTCCCATCTCGTGAGTTATCGTCGGGGCCGTCCACCGTTCGACCACGGCCGAGTCGGAGTAGCAAATCCAAACTTTACGACGTTCACGGATGCCTCGGGCAAGCCAAAGCCGTGGCATCACACGATGCCCAAGACGAGTGACGGCATTCTCTCACCCTGGCAACCGTTGGGGATTGCCGCCACCCGCGACTCGGTTTATGTGGTGACGATCGCCCCATTGACGTTATTGCGGTTCGATCGTGGGGAATTGGTTCAGCAGAGGAATCGACCTTGAGTGAGCAACCTGGCGGAATCGGCGAATCGGCACAGACTGCCGAAAAGTGGCTCATCCGCGTTGGCAAACGATTGCTTTTTCCAGGTCAGCGAGGGGGAGGAGCGAATCGAAAATTCCGGGTTGACCGGTTTTCGGAATGTCCCTACGATGGGGCAACCTCGAAGGACGAGCAGCCCCGCCGAGCAACTAGGACGTCAAGGGAGGCAATGATCAACCACGACACTCGAGCCACGGATCGATGAACGGCAGTGAGTCGCGATCCGACATTGAGTGCGGACCTGGGTTGATAAATGAGACGGTCCACTTCATGGAGGAGAAGGAGATGAGTTGGAACGGGAAGGCCCTATTCGTGTGGGGCGTGCTGGCCTTTGTCGGGCTAGCTTCGACAGCGCAAGCCGGCTTGATTCCGACACACGTGTCGGTGCATCCCGATGGTCCGAATTTCCGTTGGACCTATGCGGTGGTGGTCACCACGGACGTCCAAGTGAATTACGGTGACTTTTTCACGATTTTTGACTTCGGCGGGCTGGTGGGTGGTCCGCACGGCGTGGTGCCGGGACCGAGCACGATCGCAGCCCCGATCAATTGGGTGGTTTCCGAATCGTTGACCGGCCCCACACCCTCGGGGACAAGCCCGACGGACGATCCCAGCGTGGTGAATTTGACGTTCACCTATGTGGGCAACACACCCATCGTGGGCCAAACCGGACTGGGTAATTTTTCGGCAATTTCGATTTACAGCGAGCCGGCTGTCTCCGACTTCACTTCGATCACTCATCGACAGATCGACGGCCGACCCGAAGCCAATATCACCACAACCGACGTGCCGGTTCCTGGCGATCGACCGCCAAACAACGTGCCCGAACCCGCCACGTTGGCATTGATGGGCTTGGGTCTGCCTCTCGC
>CAKZUU010000050.1 GCA_937922175.1 uncultured Gemmataceae bacterium | reverse complement strand
TCGGTCATGACCCCGACGTGCAGCAGCAGATCACGCGAGAGCACACCCAATACTGATCTGTCCACCAGCCATCACCCGCCCGGCGGTCGGATCGCATGACGTGGTCCGGCCGCCGAACTGCTTTCCTCCGCACTTCCGTCGTTTCCCTCAATTCCGTGCTAAACTGGGGTGTCAGAGCTTTTCGCACGAACCGGACGCCCCTCCCTGGTCGATCGTGCCCTCGGAGAATTGACCATGCCGCCGACGAAACCCCGCCACGCCGGGGCCCATGCCACGACGCCTTTGCCTTGCGAGACCAGCTTGTCACATGCTGTCGATTCGGCTCATTCGTCGGCATTTCGTCTGGCGATCGCATTTCCCTCCCCCATCTCCTGCCGAACTCCCGCCTTAGTCCGTGTTGGTCTGGAACCCGTCGCCCCCACCCACGACTTCCTCGACATTTACCGCGCTCTCCCTCCTGAGCCGGTGTCGATTCGATTAAGTGTTCCTGCCGCTTTGGTCACCCCCGACGAGATCAGGCTTCAGCCCTCGACCAGTGCGCGAGCCGAGGCCGAGTTCCGGGTGACGCCGCTCATCCCCGGCCACTTGCCGTGTCGTACCGAAATCCGACGAGGAGATACCTTGAGCTCCATCGATGTGGAATTGCGAAGTCATGGGGTCGCTCTTCCGTGGCTGATCGCACTCCTGACTCTCCTTGGACCGGTCATCCTGCACGGACTGGCCCAAAATGGCGCCCATCTCCCCGGTTGGGTGCAACAACAAACGTTGGCGTGGCTTCCCCAACGGACCTGGAGCGAACCGGCGTCGCGTCAGTTCGCTCACCTGGTGGACCGATCGGTCACACTGATCCGCGAGTTTCGCCTGAGTTTTTACGTTTTCGTGGCCTTGGCCGTGGCCACGGTCGGCGTCCTCTTGCTGCGTTGGCCACGTACGGTGTGCCGCTGGAGCGAGCCGTTTTTGCTGGCATCGTCGGCGGGACCCAAACCGCAAAACCCATTGAGCAACTTTCTCACCCCGGTGTCCCTTCCGGACGTGAATCCGTTTTCAACTTCGGGCCGCGGGGCGACATGATCTTTGGGGCCGTCGCAAGAGATGGCAGTTCACTGGATCCGGTGGCGGAAAAGCGGAGAAACGGCGTCAAATCCTCGACGTTTTGCAGAGGTGCCCATTTCCGATAGAAGAAGGCTCGCCCTGCCTCCTCGCGTTGCAGCCAGACCAACGGGCGAGCTTTTTTCTGTTCGTCGGTAGCTCCGCGGGTACCGCCTTCCTGATGCCGGGCGACGAACTCGCCCCAGTACAGAACACGCACTCCCATCAGCCAAGCCCGCAAGCAATAATCCAAGTCCTCATAGGCGAGTCCGTAGGCTGTGCTCAGACCTCCCAGACGTTGGAGTGTGGAACGCCGAAACGCCATCAACGCTCCGGTGGCATACCAGACGTATCGCGGCGTCTTGGCCTCCGTCAACTCAGCGGGAGCGCGATGATACGAATGGCCGTAGGCCAGGTGACCCGGAGCTTTCTCCGTCCCCGCGTGTTGGATCGTCCATCCGTCGGGATAGAGCAAACGCGCACTGACGATCCCCACCAACGGATCCGAGGCAAACGCCTGACGAACCGATTCCATCCAGGGACGATCGAATTGCACATCGTTGTTGCACACCAACACGAACTCACCTTGAGCCGCTCGCAACCCGCCATTCACCGCCGCACTGAATCCGAGGTTCTGCCGGTTTTCTCGCAACTCGAATTCGCCGTCTCGAGCTGCTTCTCGGAGCACGTCCAGTGCGTCGGCGTCGGGGCATCCGTCGTCCACGACCACGATTTGGAGACGACAGCCCGGCTCGGCATGTCGCCGACAACTTGACACACACTCCAGCACCTTTTGCGCGGCCCCAACGGTGGGAATTACCAACGTGAAGTCGCACGTCGCCTCACCTTCCACGTCCAATGCCGGGTACTCGACGTCGGAAATGGGGATCCGCCGCCGTAACTCCTCCGGCGAAATCTGCATGATCTGTGTAACACGCTCGGACGCGTCGATTGGTGCGGTCGCCGGAATCTCCAGCGGCGATCGACGCTGGAAAAACTCCGCCTCCAGCCCGTCAATCACTCGATCCCAGGTGTATTCCTGGATGAATTGTCTGCCCCGCTCCGCCAATTGGGCAGCGAAGGTCGGATCGTTTTGCAGCAGCAAACAATGCTCAGTGAGTCGGTCGAGATCGCCCGGATCCGCGGTCAATGCGGTCTCCCCGTCGATGCAAAACTCCTCGTTGCCGTGGGCTCTCGTGGCGACGACTGGACAGCCGCAGGCCATTGCCTCGGCCGGCGTCAGACCGAATCCCTCGTGTCGGCTGGTCAGCAGATACAACCCGGCGGTGCTGTATAACTCGGACAATTCGCGATCCGTGGGCCTTTGCACATGCCGATGCGGCAAGCTCTCGGGAAAGACCGGCGGATCCTCGATGCTGAAGGTGAGCAGTTCCGTCCGTGGGTTACGGGCCCAAACCCGATGGATCACGCCCAAGGCGATGTCCCAACCCTTGATGCGATTTCCGGCCCCGACGCCTCCCGACCAGGTCCGAGCCTGAGTCATGATCTGGTGGGGTCGGCGGAGTCCGCCTCGGGGCTTGAACGTGTCGAAATCCACGCCGATCCGCACCTGAACCGGGTCTAAGCCGAACCGTTCGCGCAGCTGGCGCTCGACCCAAAAGCCCTCTGAGAGCGTCTGGAGACCGAGGCGATACGTGGCGGCGACCCGTCGCTTTTGCTCCTGGTCCTGGCAGTAAGATTCTTCGATGTCTTGCACCATGTAGTAGCCTCGATCCTCTTCCCGCAGCGAGGCCGCCACCATCGGCGCGGTTTCGTACCAAGTAGCGACTTTGATGCCACGAAAGGCATTCAGATGCCGCTGCAACTCCGCGGCGGTGCCGAAATAATGCACTGGGACATCACGGGGGAACCACTCGGTGTCGCCACAGATCGCGAAGACGCCGACTCGATAGCCGCGCGCCCGAAGTCCGGAAACGTGCTCCATGATGACACGAATTCCCCCGCACAAGCCGACAATCGTCAAAACGTAGACGACCTGATAGGGCGGTAAAGGATCCAAAGGTCGGAAGGCCCGGCGCAGTTGGTGTTGTTTGGTTCGCAAAAAGTTGCGGAGCGAATACGGCAAGATTTGTTTGGCCAGCCGCTTCAGACGGGGCGTTGCCATCTCAGCCTCCTTGCTGTCGAACTTGTGACTTGCTGCGGCGATTATACGGCTTGGTCATATAAATTCACAAGCCCACAGTGTCTGTGCGTCAGGAAAAAGAATGCTACCTCGATCTCGTGCCCGAGAAGTGGCCCTCCAATTGCTCTTTCAACTCGACTTCAACCCGAATGTCGAACGTTCCAGCATCGAACGATTCGTTCAGGATCGTCTCCGAGAAGCGCGCGACCGGGAGTTTTGTCTGCGGCTGTACGACGGCGTCCGGCAACACTTACGCCAGATCGACGAGCAACTCGCCGGCGTGGCCGAAAACTGGCGACTCCCGCGAATGCACGCCGTCGACCGCAATGTGCTACGTTTGGCTGTCTTTGAACTGCTGCATGAACGCGACATACCTATCCCTGTCGTCATCACCGAAGCCATGGAGTTGTCCCGTCGATTTGGCAACAAGGACTCGCCGGCGTTCGTGAACGGTCTATTGGATCGGATCGCTCAGAGTCGCGACAACCCCTCGCCGGCCCTCCCGGAACCCTCCTGATGCCCCGACGCCAACCTTTCACACGGATGTGCCAACAGACCGCCCAGCTGGCCGCTGAGGCTCGACGGGCCGACTTACACCTTCACAGTACGGCCAGCGACGGGTTGTATGCCCCGGACGATCTCGTTCAGAGGGCCGCCCTCAGGGGTTTAGGGGCGATTGCCCTGACCGATCACGACACTCTGGCCGGTTTCCCTCAAGCCGTCGCGGCGACCGTCACCTGCCGTCGGCCGCCGGAAATCATTCCGGGAGTAGAGATCACCTGCCAATATCGCGGTCGATGCGTTCATATTTTGGCTTACTTCGTCGATCCGGGACACAGAGATCTGCGACGGGCCTTGTCCGACATCTGCCGCCAACGTCGCGAGCGCTTCCAGGAGATGCTCGAACGTCTGCCCCGCCTGGGCTTGCCGATCGACGAGCAAGAACGGACGGCCTGTTTGAGTCGGGGTCATGTCCTCAGCCGGCTCGATCTTGCGCGATTGCTGTGTCGGTCAGGTCATGTCACCTCCCCTGCCGAGGCATTCATCCGGTATTTGCACGATGACGGCCCCGTCCATGTGCCGTCCCAGGGGCTTCCGGTCGCCGAGGCCCTGTCGTTGATAGAAGCCGCGGGCGGCGTGGCGAGTTGGGCTCATCCTCCGCTGGATGTCGATCTTTCTCAGGTCGAGGAACTGCGTCGTTGGGGACTGGGCGCACTGGAGGCATTCCACCCCGGACACTCAAGCCGCCACGAAACTTACTTGGCTCATTTGGCCCAGGTGACCGGTCTGGGCCTCACCGGAGGAAGCGACAATCATGGCCCCACGCCTGTCAGTCGATCCATCGGGGCCCGGGCCATCGACCTGGCAGAGCTGAGCCGCCTGCGTCGGCGAGCGGCCTCAGCAAGGTACGGCAATCACCCCGGCCGATCGGCCCTGCCTGAGCGGGAGTGACGCCCCTCGGCCTTACGCTGCCTGTCTCGCTCGCACCACCGGCTGATGCTTCCAACGCCGGTGCATCCAGAAATACTGCTCCGGATG
Source organism: uncultured Gemmataceae bacterium (assembly GCA_937922175.1). Taxonomy (GTDB): domain Bacteria; phylum Planctomycetota; class Planctomycetia; order Gemmatales; family Gemmataceae; genus CAKZUU01. The sequence continues at coordinate 2,619 of CAKZUU010000050.1, read as the reverse complement.
GCGACGAATGATCCGCTCCAAGGCTGACGTGTAGCGCTGGGTGAGGGCGGGAACCGCATCGGGCCGGCCGATGTATTCCCTCGGATCCAGACACTCTTCCACGATGACGTGGAAATGCAGCGGCCGCAAACTGACCCTGGGCACCCCGACGACGACGAGGGGGGCATCGAATTGCAGGGCCATCAGAGCAATCGCCTTGTGCGTCGAGGCAGGCCGACCGAAAAAGTCGGCGAAAACCCCTCGTGGTCCGGCGTCCTGGTCGGCCAACGTCGCAATGACTCCGCCTGATTGCAAGACCTGGGTGATTTCGTGATACTCTCCCTTTTTGGCGAGGATGCGTTGCCCCGTCTTTTCGCGAAATCGACGGAGAAAGCGATCGAGGTACGGATTATCCAAAGTCCGCGCGATGGCGTGGGTGTGAAAACCGAATAACCCCAGGGCGTAGCCGGCAAGTTCCCAGTTGCCCAGATGGCCGGTGACGATGAATGTTGGCCGCCTCTGGAGCATGGCACCGACGACCTGCTCGCCACCGACGAGCGTGACCCGACGCCGCCAGTTCGCCACACTGAGTTGTCGCGGGAGGCGGGCAATTTCCACGACCAACCGAAGCAGGTGCACAAAACAGCCGCGAGCAATGGCGGTGCGTCGCGACTCCGACCAGTTCGGGAATGCGTGACGAAGGTTGTCCAAAGCGACCTGTCGATGCCGACGATCGGCGCGGTAAGCGAGGCATCCCAGCCCGACTGCGAGGCGCCCGGCCCATGTTTCAGGGAGCGCCTGAATGAAACTGACACCGCCACGCACGAGAAGATAGACGATGAAATCCACCACACGGGAGCGGGGCCGAGCCATCGAGGGTCACTCCTTTGACCGGCACTACTCTATCTCCCCCTTGCCTCCAAGAAAAGGCGAATGCGACCGTTCCCCGCTGAGCGAGCGTCGATGGACGGGTCGCCTTCAAGAGATTCCCGCGAGCGGACGTCCATGCGGTTGACCGATCGCGTTTTGACCGGCAGCAAGCCCATGATGGATCATCTTGGGGAGCGACGGTATTTCAGTCGGCGTCCTCTTTGAAACGATAGCCGACACCCCGAACCGTTTCGATCAGGTCGGCGTCGCCGAGCTTGCGTCGCAGCGTTTTGATGTGGACGTCGATGGTGCGTTCGAGGACGACGTGCCCGTCGCCGATACTGGCATTCATGAGTTGTTGCCGAGTGAACGCACGACCCGGTTGCCTCAGCAGGCATTCGAGCAAGCGGAACTCGGTGGGCGTCAACTCGATCGGCTCGTCGTGAACAGTGACTTTGTGACGGATGCGGTCGATGCGAACTCCCAGATGCACGATTTCGTCGTTCTCGCCGACATGACCTTCCCGTCGGCGTAATTGCGCTTTGATGCGTTGCAAGAGAACTTTGGGGCTGAACGGTTTGGTAACGTAATCGTCAGCCCCCATGGAGAATCCGACGACTTGATCCGTCTCTTCGGCCCGAGCGGTCAGCATGATGATCGGAATATCCCGGGTCTTCTCGCCGTTGCGAAGTTCCCGACAGACTTCCAAACCGTTCATGACGGGAAGCATCAAGTCCAAAAGGACGAGATCGGGAAGGAGGGTTTGCGCTTTGCGCAAGCCCTCGGCACCGTCATGAGCGACGTAGGTCTCGTATCCTTCACGAGCAAAGTTGTATTCGAGGGTCTTTACTAGCTGGCGTTCGTCCTCGACCACCAGGATTCGGGATGGGGGCATACCTCAAGGAGCCTCGATCGCTTCCGGGTGATGTCGAATCAATTGCCCTTCGACGAGATAGACCACGTCTTCGGCAATGTTCGTTGCATGGTCGGCGATCCGTTCGAGGTGTCGCACGGCCGAGAACAGGGACAATCCCGGCTCGATGAGATCGGGAGATCGCTTCATCATCCCGACCAACTCTTGGATGATCTCGTTATTCAAGCGATCCACTTCGTCATCACGACGGCAGACAAGACGGGCCTGCCGGGCATCCATCGTCACAAACGCATCCAAACTTTGACGAACCAATTCGATGGTCAACTCCGTCATCCGCTGGAGGCGATCGGGGATCGGCAGCATCGGCAATTCCGCGAGCGCTTCGGCCCGTTCCGCGATGCTCACCGCCAGATCGGCCATTCGCTCGAGGTCGGTGTTGATCATGCAAACGGCCATGATTCGCCGAAGATCGCGAGCGACGGGTTGATACAATGCCAAAAGGTGATGACACTCCGCTTCGACGGCATTTGACTGCGCGTCGACATCAACGTCCCCCTCGATGACGACACGGCTCAGTTCACCGTCTCGATGGCGCAGGGCACGAACGGCACTGATGATCGCCTCCTCCACCGACGTTGCCATGCGCAGAATATCCCGTTGCAATCGTTGCAATTCCTGTTCGAGATGTTTCATGGGCGCTCACTCGCCTGGGGGACGCCGCTTCGGGCAAAGCGTTTCGTATATTGTACCTCCACGCCCCCCGCTCGCAGCGCCAAAGGTCATCCGAACCGCCCCGTAATATAGTCCTCGGTTTGAGCCACCTCCGGACGGGTGAAAATCCGTTCCGTGGGTCCGCTTTCGACGAGTTTGCCTTCGTAAAAGAAGGCGGTCACATT
>CAKZUU010000049.1 GCA_937922175.1 uncultured Gemmataceae bacterium | reverse complement strand
GGCAGCCGGGCCGGTTCCTCTCTCCACATCGGAACTCTACACGCTCCCCGACACGACTTGCGCCAAATTCAACGGAAGTTTTCCCCAACGCCTTCCAGATGCGCCGATCTTGACGCGCCCAACGAGTTGTTCGCGGGATCGCAAAAGGATAAGTCAACTTCGGGTGATGATCGCATCGAACCTGTGCTTCGTTTCCGACCTATGGATTACACCCCTGCCCTCCAACGTGCCCTGGATGCCGCTGCCTCGTGGGCTCACCGACTCGGCGATGATTACGTCGATGCCCGAGCACTTCTCCTGGCCCTGCTCGACGAAGACGAGGGACACGCCGCTCGAATCTGTCGTCTCGGCGGCTTATCGCCCGAAGACGCTCGACGAATCCTCCTCCGGCTCCCCCTCCCCGCCCAGGCCGATGCTCTCTCCCGACTGCTCGCAGAAGCCCGGACCTTGGCCCACGACCTCGCCGGCGAACGCTTCCCGGGCACCGAGCATGTCACCTTGGCGATTCTCCGTCTCGTCCCTGACATCGCTGCTCATTGGGCGCAGGCGGGCTTCCAACCCGAACGAATTTGGGCGGTCGTCGAGAAACAACGCGAATCTCCGATCAAGTTGGAAGAATCGCTGCAATTTGATCCCTCTCCGGACGAACTGGAGACGACACGCATTCTCGACGTCAACGCCAATCGTGCCGCCGAAGCCTTGCGTGTCATCGACGACTACTGCCGATTCGTCCTGCACGACGCCTTCCTCACCTCTCAGATCAAGGCCGTGCGACACGACCTCGCGGCAGCTTGGAATGACTTTTCTCTACCCGTCGTCGTTCGTGATACGCTCGGCGATGTAGGAACCCAAATCAGCACCTCCGGCGAACTGCAACGCGACTCTTTAGTCGACGTCGTTCGCATCAATTTCAAACGCTTGCAAGAAGCGCTCCGCAGCATCGAAGAGTTCGGCAAAACGGTCCAACCGGCTTGGACTCGGCGCATCGAGCAACTTCGATACCGCATCTACACGCTTGAGAAAGCGATCGTGCGGGGTTCCGAGGCCCGAAGCCGTCTGGCCGACGCGCGCCTGTACCTGCTGGTCAGCGCCTCGTCATGCTCTGCTGAGATCAACTTCGTGATCCGGGAAGCGGCTGAGGGGGGTGTGCAAGTAATCCAGCTTCGGGAAAAAGGGCTGTCGGATCGAGAACTGCTGAATCGGGCGCGTCAAATTCGTCGGCTGACCAACGAACTCGGGGTGTTGTTCATCATCAATGATCGCCCGGACATTGCGCGGCTGTGCCATGCCGATGGGGTCCATTTGGGCCAAGATGACCTTCCGTTGGCCGAGGCCCGGAGAATCGTCGGTCCGGAGGCGATCATCGGTGTGAGCACGCATCAATTGAGTCAGTTGCGAGCAGCGATCCTGGCCGGTGCGGATTACGTCGGGGTCGGCCCTGTGTTCCCCTCGAAGACGAAGCATTTTGATGAATGGGTAGGGCTGGAATATGTCCGCGAGGCCGCCGCGGAATCATCGCTGCCGATGTTCGCCTTGGGAGGCATCACGTTGGAGAATCTTTCGTCGGTCCTTCGGGCGGGCGCTCGGCGAGTCGCGGTCAGTGCGGCAATCGCGGCTGCCGAGGAGCCGCGGCAAGTCGCCGAGGCTTTCCGGCGGGCCTTGGATGAGGGACAACCCCTTTAGTCCATCGCAGGAAATGGCTTGCGGTCAGCCGCCGGTGACTCTCGCCCCGAAGTCGCGTTTATGAGCGCTGACGAAATAGGTCGAGCAAGCGGCGTCGATCAAGTCGGGAGAAAAGGTCACTCGCTCCATGTTGTACTTGGCGATGCTCATCATTTGATCGAGAATGTCGCGTGGCTGGCACATGCGAAGGGGACGCTGTTGCGGGCGCATCCACTTTTCAAGGATGTAGTCCACGCCCGTCTCGTTGTATTCGACATCTCGCGATCGACAGACCAGTTGCCAAATCTGCCGCCACTGCGACTCGCTGGGGTCCCGAATCTCAATTTTGAATTTGATTCGCCGCAAAAATGCCTCATCCGCCAACTGAGTCGGGTCGAGATTCGTGGAAAAGATGAGCAATTGGTCGAACGGCACCTCGATTTTGGTCCCGGTAACGGTCGTCAAGTAATCGTACTTTTTCTCAAGCGGCACGATCCAACGATTGAGCAGATCCATTGGACGCATCTGCTGTCGGCCGAAATCGTCGATCATGAAAATCCCGCCATTGGCTTTCATCTGCAAGGGCGCTTCGTAGAATTTGCCGACATCGTTGTACTTCAAGTCCAACATGTCCATCGAGAGTTCACCACCCACGACGATGGTCGGCCGACGAATCTTGACGTATCGCTCGTCGGCGACGATTTCACGGCGGAGAATTCCTTCGACGCCGTGGTGACTCGATTTCTCGTTGTCACTGACTTGATGGACGATCGGGTCGAACAGCTTGATGATTTGACCATTGGCCTCGATGGCATAAGGAATGTAAATATCGTCTCCCATCAAGCGGGTGATTCGCTCAGCGATGCTCGTTTTTCCGTTGCCCGGTGCACCGAAGAGAAAGATGGAGGCGGCCGAGTTGATCGCGGGTCCGATCTCGTTGAACACTTCAGGCGTGATGACCATATCGCGGAAGGCAGCCTCGATCGTACGTCGTGTACAAACGAAATGACGGATCGTCTGAGCGGCGATGGACTCAACGTAGTCCTCGAACGGGACCGGTGCGGGACCCACGTAGTTCGTTTTGTTCAAGGCCTCTTCGACGGCGACCGGTCCCTTGGGAGGTTTGATCTCGTATTCGTACCCCGCGTCGCCTGCTTCACCTCGTTGGCCGACGATGTCGATCAGTCCTTGTTTTCGCATCGCCGGCAGGATCGGAGCCAGCACTGAGTAAGGCAATTTGATCATCCCTGACAGTTCGCCTCCGGTAATTCGACCGGCGTTGTAGATCGTCCGCAGAATCAGGTCGAACAGAAAGGTAATACTCA
>CAKZUU010000048.1 GCA_937922175.1 uncultured Gemmataceae bacterium | reverse complement strand
ATTGGACCTTCTCGGCTCGACCCGCGACGATGCCGCCGGAGAGGCGTTCGACAAGGTCGCGCAGATCCTCGGACTGGGGTTTCCGGGTGGTCCGGCCGTTGAGCGAGCGGCCCAGAGCGGGGATCCGAAAGCGATTCGTTTTCCACGGGCTTTGATGGAGGAGGGAAATTTGGATTTCAGCTTCAGCGGACTGAAGACAGCCGTTCTGTACACGGTTCTCGGAAAAGATCTCCGGCTCAACGAACCGCTCTCCGAATCACGCCGAGCGGATGTCGCTGCCAGTTTTCAGCAAGCGATCGTCGATGTCTTAGTCGAGAAGTCGCGCCGGGCGTTGCGACGGACAGGTTTGCGACGGCTCGCCCTCGGCGGGGGCGTGGCGGCCAACCGGCTGCTCCGTGACTCTCTCGCCGCGATGGTCGTCCAAGAGCGGGCCGAGCTGTTTCTTCCCTCGATGGAACTGTGCGCCGATAATGCCGCGATGGCAGCTTTGGCCGTCGAAAAATGGCGCACCGGTGACTTCGCCCCCTTGGATCTGGATGCCTCGCCCTACCTCGCTTTCTCCTGAGCTCGTGAGTCACTGAGAATGGACCTGATTTTTCTCTCTGGCTGGCCCGTCGTCGTCGAACAACCCATCGCCTGGGGCGATATGGATTCGTATGGCCATGTCAACAATGTCATCTATTTCCGCTATTTCGAGAATGCTCGACTCGAGTACTTCCGCCGCTTGGGCTGGCCGGTGTCGGTTCGACCCGCCGGAGTTGGACCGATCGTCCACAGCACTCAGTGCCGCTTCCGCCGACCCCTGGAATGGCCCGACCGCATCGCCATCGGTGCCCGGGTCCGCGACATCGGTGACGACCGCTTCACGTTGGAGCACCAACTCATCAGCGATAAATGGGGGGCGTTGGCGGCAGAAGGATGGAGCATCATCGTCACATATGACTACGTCGCAGGAATCAAGGTGCCCATTCCGGACGATCTGCGATGCCGCATCGTTGATCTGGAGGGCCGACCCTTTTGACGTGAAGCCAAGAAGGTTGCCATGCTGATGACGCTTGCCCTGCTGTTGGCCGCCGGGACGATCGGAGAGCCGGAATGGCGCACCCCGCCGGGGTTCGTTGTCCGAGAACACTGCGATCACTCGACCGTTCCCGACATCACGTGCCTGACCATCGATCCCAAGGGTCGAATCGTGGTCGCCGGACCCGGCTACATTCGAGTCCTTCTCGAGGACGAGAAAAAGAATGGCATCCGGGCTGTCGATCTCGTGACCGTGCGTGAGTCGGCCCAGGGTCTGCTTCGAGAGGGTGACGCCCTGTATGCCGTTGTCGATGGCGGTTTGTGGCGTTGGCCGCTCGACCCGGAAGGAACAAAGGCCGATGGGCCGGGAGAAAAGCTCCTTTCCATACGCACCGGCGGCGAGCATCACGCCCACGCCGTCCATCGTGGACCCGACGGCTGGCTTTACGTGATGGTCGGCGATGGCACGGGAATCTCAGCGACTTTTGTCAACAGCCCCTCTTCGCCCGTGCGCGATCCCATCGGCGGTTGTCTCATCCGCCTCTCACCCGACGGCAAAAGCCGGGAGATCGTGGCCGACGGCTTCCGCAACGCATACGACTTCGCCTTCGATCGTCATGGATTTGCCTGGACATTCGACTCGGACAACGAGCGGTGCGTCAGCCTGCCTTGGTACGAACCAACCCGAGTCTACCGGATCATTCCCGGGACTCACCACGGCTGGCGAGCGCCGCAACTCAGCGACGCGTGGCGGGCTCCACCGTATTTTTTCGACGTCGCCGCACCCGAAACGACCTGCGGCCGCGGTTCGCCCACCGGTGTGGTCTGGCAAACGCATCCCTCTTGGCCGGCTAGATTTCAAGGATTGTTGCTGGCTGACTGGACCTTTGGCACGATCTGGCTCTATCGCCCCGGGACTGCCCCTCAACGCTTTCTCGAACCCCAGGGCGATGCCGGTTTTGCTCCCACCGCGTTAGCCGTGCATCCGCACACCGGGGACTTGTTCGTTAGCATCGGGGGACGAGGCACTCGCGGAGCTGTCTATCGCGTCTCACCGCCCCGCGTCGATCGCCCCGAAGTCGCAACCTGGCCCTTGCCGGACTGGGCCGAGCAGGCACGCCAGCTCGTCGAACGACGCACTCGTGCTGCGTTCCCCCGCGACGACGATGAGCGATCCGCTTGGGAAGCCGCCTCGCGAACCGAGCATCGGACCGTCCTTTACGCCGCCGCCGAACTGCTCGCCCAACAACCCGAAACTCGGCGGCAAGCCCTCCACGACGTCGCTCAGACTCCCAATCAACTCATCACCTTGGCCGATGCCTCGCTTAGAACAAACACCCCGGCGGCGATTGACCTGGCGCGACAAGCCGCGGTTCATCCGCAGGCTTCGGTCGCACGTCGATTGGATGCCTGGCGCGTCATTCAACGGGCATTGGGCGACATAACCTCCCCGAAAGATCGGGCATCCGTCTGGGCCGGCTACACCTTGCGTTACGAACCTCCGCCGGGGCATCATGTGGAGATTCGCCGACTTCTCCGAGAAACTTTCCCCACGGGACACGCCGATCTGGACCGCGAACTCAGTCGAACCTTGGCGCTGCTCGGCGACGACGATCCCGGAGTCGCGAGAAAAGTCGTTCACCGACTCACGCCCGATTCGGACCCGATCGACGATGTCCATTACCTCATCGTGCTGTCGCGTCTGTCGGCCCCCTGGGATGATGCGATGCGGTCGGCCATTGCTGAGGCCATGTTAGGACTCGATCGGAAACTCATACGTCGAGGCAATCGACGTGATCGACATTGGTCCTTGCGTCTGGTGGAATTGCATCGAGAACTGGCCCGGTGCGATGCGAGATTGAATCGCGCCATCGTGGCGCACCCGGAATTCGGCCGGCCGGACCACGTGATCTGGACGCGCTGCCCCAGATTCGATCGGCAAGCGGCCGCAGAGCGGTTTCTGGCGCAAGCAGAGCAAGATCCGGCCTGGTCGTGGACCGAGGAGACGGTCTCGCTGCTCGCCGACTTGCCGACCGAGACCTCGCAACGTTGGCTTCGGCGCTTGGCCGGAACGCCTGCCCTCCGCGACGCTGCCTTGCCGCTGCTCGCTCGTCATCCGATAGCCGAGGATCGAGAGCTGTTTCGCGAGGGGTTGCTATCGCATCGACCGGAGGTGGTTCGAGCGTCGGTCGAGGCGTTGCGTGCGGTCGGCCCGCTCGGCCCCGAGCCGAAGTTGCTCGCGGCGATGATTCGCTCCGGAAAGCAATTGCCAGCCGGACGGCAAAGCGATGAACTGCGGCGGTTGCTGTCCGAGAGGCTACAGAGCATCACGGGACAGCGTCATGGCCTCGATTTTTCCCGCTGGTCGGAGTGGCTCGCCTCGGAATATCCGCAGGAAGCGGCTGAGAGCGACGACCTCGATGGTGTGAAGATCGAACGCTGGCGAAAGCGTTTGGCGCTCATCGACTGGTCGCAAGGCGATGCGGAGCGTGGCCGGCTGGTGTTTCAGAAGGCGCAATGTGCTTCCTGCCACGGCGGAAGTCAGGCCTTGGGCCCTGATCTGACGGGCGTCGGACAACGCTTCTCCCGAGAAGATCGCTTGACCGCCATCGTTCAGCCGAATCGGGATGTGCCGGCCCGCTACCGGATGACGCGGATTGAAACGACCGACGGTCGAACCTACCAAGGGTTGGTGGTGTATGAGGCAGCCGATGGGATCATCTTGCAGGTGGGAGCCGCTGAGACGGTTCGCCTCTCGGAGTCCCGGATTGAATCGCGTCAGCCGACCGACCGTTCGATGATGCCTGCGGGCTTGCTGGACAACCTGACCGATGCGGAGATCGCGGACCTGGATGCGTACCTGCGAAGCCTCAGACGCTGATCTCTGATGCCGCCGAAGAGCGCCCCATCGGCCGGGAGGGGCACTCCCTGTCAAAACTCGATCGGGTCAGGCAGCGAGCAGTTCAGGACAAACACTTTGCCATCGCCGATGCGGCCGGTTCGAGCGACACGGAGGATCCGTTCCGCGAGGTCGTCAGCGAGGTCGTCGGCAACCCAGAGGGAGATTTCGACTTTCGGCAAAAACGCGAGGTTGTACTCACTGCCGACGTAGCGCTCCAGATAATTTTTTTGCCGACCCCAACCTTTCGCTTCACGAATGACGCAGGCATCGACGCCGGCCTCTTCAATGACGCGCAGGACAGCCTCAGCACGGAACGGTTTGACCACGACGATCAATTGTTTCATGGCCATGCGGCGACGACACGGGGCTGAACCGCCGACCAGGGGCGTCGAACTAGAACCAACCACCCGTGATGGGAAGGGTGGCACCGGTGATATAGCTCGCTTCGTCGCTCGCGAGGAACAAGACCGCCGCGGCGACTTCCTCGGGACGACCGACGCGGCCGAGGGGAATCTGCTGCTGGTAATAACTCATCACTTCGGGCTTGATCTCGCCGATCATGGGCGTCTGAATCACGCCCGGGGCGACGGCGTTGACGGTGATGTTGCGTCGAGCCAATTCTTTGGCGAGGACCTTTGTCAAAGCGATGACCCCCGCTTTGGCCGAGGCGTAATTCGCTTGGCCGTGAAAACCGACGACGCCCGAGATGCTGGCAATGTTGACGACGCGCCCGCCATCGCGGAGGAGATCCGCACCGAACTTCGAGCAATAAAACACGCCGTCGAGGTTCGTCTGGATGACCGCGTGCCATTCTTCCAACGTCATTTTCTTGACGGTGCGATCACGAATCACGCCGGCATTGTTCACCAGGATGTCCAATCCGCCGTGGTTCATTTGCACCTTTTGCATCAGAGCCTGAATTTCGTCGGCTTTCCGCACATCCGCATCGTACAGATGCACCGAGACGTTCAGCGCCCTTAATTTGTCCGCGAGGAGCTCGGCATCGCGGCGATTCTGCCCCGCGGTATCGTTGAAGTAATGGAGCAGACAACGAGCACCGGCTCGGGCAAAGGCTTCGAGGATGGCGGCTCCCATGCCACGGGAACTGCCGGTGACCAGAACCGTTTTCTGTTGAAAGTTGAATTGGATCATAGCTCCAAGCCGACGGGGATCGTGTCCATTGGGCCTGCCCAAACCGGGTCGCGCGGGTCCGACGTTGCCGACAGCGTGAAATCGGCGACGCACACAGGGGGAGATCATTTATTGAAGGGGAACGGTTTACTCCAGAAATTCTTGCCACTCAAGTTGAAGGCGGGCCGAACTTCCACTTCCACATCGCCTTGCACGGTGCATTGACAGGAGAGGCGCATCTCATCTTCGTGGCCGATGATGGCAAACGCCCCTTTGGGGTGGAAGGTGAAGTGGAATCGCTCGCGGAGGTTTTTTTTGCTCAGGCTATCCATCCCTTTTTTCACCAGCACCGCGCAGGTGCCGCACAAGCCCAACCCCCGGCAATTCAGGTATTT
>CAKZUU010000047.1 GCA_937922175.1 uncultured Gemmataceae bacterium | reverse complement strand
ATGGTTCATCGCCGACCGACAGCACCGATCGAGCGAACCATTGTACGATTGAGAGAGTTACTCGAGCCCACCTGACCGGACACCCGGGAGGTCGTCCGCAGGTCTCATCGTCCGGAGCCGACAGATTCCGCTTTGGGCGGTGCGTCGGTCGGATGAATCCTCGGAGCAGTTTCCTCTTGTTTTAGGGCAATACGGTTGATGACTTGCAAGAAGGCCATTGCCGCCGCCTCGATGATATCGGTGCTCACGGCGCGAGCCGTCAAGGTCTTGCCACGATAGTCCGCTTCGACCTGAGCTTCGCCTTGAGCGTCTTCGCCCACGGTCACGCTGCGGATGCGGAAATCCTTCAGGGTCACATCGATTCCGGTAATACGTTCGATGGCTTTGAAAACGGCATCGACCGGACCATCCCCCAAGGCGGCGTCTTTTACAATTTTCCCTTCGCGGTGCCAGAGAACAACGGCGGCGCTGGGGAGCGTCCCCGAGCCGGCGTTACAAGTGAAAGCGTGGAGTGTCCATAAGCGGGGGCCGCTATGAATCTCCGCTTCGACCAGCGCCTCGATGTCCGCATCATAGATGACCTTTTTGCGATCCGCCAAGGACTTGAAGTTCTCGAAGACGCGCTGAAGTTGCTCGTCGCTGAGATGATACCCGAGGTGCTGCACTCGTTCTCGCAGCGCATGCTTGCCCGAGTGCTTGCCGAGGACCAGATCCGTCTTGTTCATACCCACGTCTTCGGGCCGCATGATCTCGTATGTCTCTCGGTGCTTCAAGATGCCGTGTTGATGAATCCCTGCTTCGTGGGCGAAGGCGTTTTGCCCGACGATGGCCTTATTGCGCTGCACTTGCAGCCCCGTGATATGGGCCACCCGTCGGCTCGTCGGATACAGCAACTTCGTGTTAATCGCCGTCGTGAGTCCGAAAAAGTCAGCGCGGGTCCTTAAGGCCATGACGACCTCTTCCAGAGCGCAATTGCCCGCTCGTTCGCCAATGCCGTTAATGGTGCATTCCACTTGCCGCGCCCCCTCCATCACCGCCGCGAGACTGTTGGCGACCGCCAGCCCCAAGTCGTCGTGGCAATGGACACTCATCACGACTCGATCGATGTTTCGCACGTGCTGCTTTAAATACCGTATGACAGCCGCATAATGCGACGGAACGGCATAACCGACTGTGTCCGGGATGTTCACCGTCGTCGCCCCGGCCTCGATTACACGCTCGACGACCTCCGCCAAAAAATCCAACTCGGTTCGGGCGGCGTCCTCTGGAGAAAATTCCACATCGTCGCAACAGTCTTTGGCCCGTTTCACGCCCTCGACCGCCCTTTGCACGATCTCCTCCGGCGTCATTTGCAACTTGAATTCGCGGTGAATCGCGCTGGTCGCAAGAAAAACATGAATGCGTGGCCGGGCAGCATCTCGAACCGCTTCCCACGCCCGGCTGATGTCCTGTTCATTGCATCGCGCCAATCCGCAGATGATCGGCCCCTGTACCTGTCGGGCGATCGCCTGCACTGCCTCGAAATCTCCCGGGGAAGCGATGGGAAAACCGGCCTCGATGATATCGACACCGAGTTCTTTCAAGGCGTGGGCCACCTCGAGCTTCTCCACCAAGTTCATGCTGGCCCCGGGAGACTGTTCCCCATCTCGCAGCGTGGTGTCGAAAATCAGGATTCGATTGTCTGTCATAAACGGATGCTGCTCCCATTAAAGAAAAAAGCCCCGGGCCTTTCTTTCCCGGGGCTGCTGTTCACTCGCGACTCACTCTTCTTCACGCGTGCCAGTCCCCGGCCTGCCTCCGCAAAAGCAGGAGCAGTTCTCGCACCAACCGACCAATGGGACGAAAGCTCGCTGGAGTCATCTTTGAAATTGTCCGAGTTCGACACTCATCGCAGATGTCCTAGGAATGTCGCCAACCCACTGGCAAGTGCGGGGGCGATGAAAATCCGGTGGAGTCCACCCGGCGGATGTTGACTCTCGCCTTGCCAGATCGGCCGAGCCACCTCAATCAAGTCCAACTCATTCCCCGAGCGTTGGCCCGAAGCTCGATCTCGCCCCTCGCTGTCTCTTGGCCGCATAACAACCCGCAAAGTGGAGTGACACCCTGTCTACTTTTCCGTTAATTCAACAACTCGCACACTGCCTGCCCATACCTCAACCTTCAGTTGCCCTTGTTCCCATGACAAATTCTCGAAGGGATACAACCAATCGCGAACACTTAGGATCGGCCGATTCGACTTGATGACGACGCTACGATTCTGCCGATAGTCGGTTGGCAAGATTCCTTGCTGAGGTTTGTCTTGGCCCGCCGGATTGAACAGGGCCACAATCCAGCCGGTCGAGGTCCGATTGAGCATCCACTCGACATCGCCTTGCACAGAAACGGGCACCAGCCCGGAGGTGAGATGCGCGAACAAGAGAGGCACAACCGGGTGCGCCGCCTGATCGATGCCGAGTCCTCGTGGCACGGAGAGAATGATCAGCCGGCCTCTCCCGCGATCAAACGAACAGCAAAAACAGTCTCCCTCCTGAGTGACCGCCAAGGGCTGTCCCCCCTCGATCGGTCGATACCGAAACCTCTGCGTGTCAAGTTCTTTCCCCGTGGGAACCCATCGGCAGCCCGACGCCTCTTTCCCCGCTCGCATCGTCGGCCGAGCTAGTTCCTCCAAGCCCGGCCCCGAGAGATGCTCATCGGCGATCACTAAGGTTCCGCCCTCTTCGATGTATTTCGCCAGACGTCTGCCCTCGTCAACTGTCAACTCGATGTCTCCCGCCACGACGACAACGGGATACGAGTCAAGTGTCGTCCATTTCCGTACATCCGGATAAGCGTACACAACATCGAAGATATTTCCAAAGATCCCCGGGACGTTAACTTCGCTCGTTCCCGTCACAGGCCCCTCCGCCTTCTGACCTATGGGATGATATGCAACCCAAAAATATTCCTGGAGCATCCGCTCGTGAGAACCGTAGCGTGTCAGATCGGGACGCTTGCCATAATTATCAAATGAATGCGGAGTAAACGGAGAGGGATCCCATCCGTGGGCATAATCGACGAGGAACGCGATCGGCGTCCAGGGCACTCCTCGATCCGGATGATGGGTGATTTTCCGCAGGAAGCGATCGACGAGTTTACCTTTGGGCGACAACTGGACCGGATGCAGACCTGCCACCGTCGTTCCTCCCGGCATCCAAAACTCGTCGAATCCCTGTTCATGATAAAACATCGAGGAACCGGCAAGATACTGATGCCAAATATCAAACTTATACCACGTCATGCCTGCACCGGAAAATACGCTGTAATAGTTATCAAGGATGTTTCGGGGGCGAGTATAACTTTGCCGATCGCTGAAAATCGTGGAGGAATCACCAAAATTGCAGGAGCGATACGTTGCCGTTAATCCGCCGTTCTGTCGTGCAGCGCCCCGCAAAAAGGCCATCCGGAGGGCCAAAAGTCCCCCCGTGATAGCCGACGATTCGTAACCGACCGTGCGAGCACCCCACGCATAGCAGAGCGGCGCAAATGCTGTCATCATGATCGACTGGCACGGGATGACCTCGCGGTAGGAATCGGGCCATTCTCCACCATAGATCCGTCGATATTTCTCAGCATTGGCTGCCAACGCGACACGTCCGATCGCGTCGGCGAGTTCACGGCGCGATTTCGCACCGGCCGTCGCTTGCATCATCGTCTGTACTGGCACATCAAAATATCCCAGGCTCTCACCCGCAATAGCACCGACATAACGATCACGATATCGCAGAAAATGATTCTTTGTTTCCTCGCGGATGGGTTGGTCAGGATAATAGTTTAGCAACAAAGCAAAGCATCTCTTTGGGTTGGCGTCGAGCCAGCGCATGAAGTCCCGCCCACGGGAGAGGGGCTTGCCATCGGATGATTCTGTATCAAAAATCGATGGGCCGGACCCGTGAAACACCGGGACGATTCGCGGATCGCCAAAAATCGGCACATCGGCACGGCCGGCGTACATTTTCTCGAACGCCTGACGCGTCTCATCGTCGGCGACATGATATGGGACGAGCACACGTTTCGGATCATCACTCGCCCAGGGAATCTGCGGACTCATGTTCCAAAGATAGAGAAAGCCTTGGTCGCGAAAGGTCTTTGGCTGCCAAGCAGCCGGAGGGGTTAGCTGCGGTGGGCGACGTGCCAACGGTTGGTAGGAAATCCCCCGGTTCCATCGCATTTCCTCTAATACTTGTCTCGTCGGATGTCGCGGTCGCTCCTTCATGAATGGTCGATATTCGGTGTCCGTGGTCAACACCAGACAATCGATTTGACGACATCCCTTCTCTTTGAATGCGGACGCCAGCGTGATTCTCGTCCGCCCCGAGGGCAACTCCACTTCATGAGCTTGCCAAACAAATACCCAATCGAAGTACAACTTGATTTCGTTGTCTTCGTCGAGCATCGGCCGCTCGCCGTAAGTCAAAATCTGCTCGGCCGCTCCCCTTGGACGCAGGCGCACCTGAAAACGATTGGTACTGTTGCGATTTTCACGAAAACGAACCCAGACTCGGTAGCGCCCCGCAATCGGAATCTCAACTTCGGTTGTCGCGATGGCGCGATCATCTTCTGGAGCACAGGCAATCGAGAGGAACCCAGACTCACCGCCTTGAATCCACTCGGCGGCCCAACCTGGTCCCGATAGCCCCCAATGGCCATCGGTCTTTTGCAATTCGGGTCGCCCGCCCGGCCAACAATACCCGCGAATTCCCTCGAAATGCTCGGCTTCGAGCCAGATCGTTTCAATCGACCAAGAAATGGCAGGCCAAATCAACCACCAGAGCATGGCAACTCGCACCATCGAAACGCCCCTCTCGATTCGAATAATGTCGTCGATGACCCCAAACGATCACAACCTCCCGTCGCTTCCGAGCGTTTTTGCCTTCGGACTTGCCTTGCGGTTAAAACCAGACTTTTCGATCGGCTAATGTTTTAGGTGATCGTCACCACCGCAGCGAGAGGGTCGGTCCGAGCATCATCAACCCGTTGGGGAACTTCAGGCGGAATTCGATCAGCCGGTTCGATTCCTATGGCAATTTCCAGAGAATGCGGTACATTACGAAAGGCTGGGCAAGTTCCGAGTTGCCAGACGATGCGCCGACGTAGGGTCAATTTGTTGTTGGTCCCGTGTGTGTTGCTGACGCAGTCCGTCATGCTGTTAGCACACGCGCACTGCCCTCGAGGGGTCGGGGATCGGGGAATCACGTTGCACTTCCATTGGCCCTCGTGGCCGATGGCCTCCAGCCCCGGGCATCACCATGGTGTGGTCGCCCCGAGCCGAGAAGCGGCGATAGGTTGCCGTGGGCAGGAGCGAGCAGATGGGCCGAATTCGCTCGTCCCCGTGTGCCCTGACGAACACGACACCGACGCCATCTACATCGGGCGAATTCTCTTTTTTTCCGACAAGCGTGGATCCTCGGGCGTCAGCGAGAAAGATGCCGGATTGCTGATTTCACCGTTGTATGTCCACCTCTGGCTGGGGTTCACCCCACCACTGCCCGCTCGTTCGCCAAATCTCGGCAGTCAACAGGTCTCCGCGCTCTCCGTGCCCTGTTACGTGCTGCAACAACGCCTGCTCCTATGATCTCGCCGTTGATCGAGCGCCGTCGCTCAGGAGGCACGACTCCTCGGCGTTATCATGCCTTTTCGCTGAGTTAAGAATCGAAAGTTGATTTGATTGACGCGGCCGACACGAGCGGCTGGACCGCACGGTCGGCACGACGATTCCATCAGGTTGGTATCGTGGGCTCGCTGCTGTTCGACAGCAATCGACGGATGGGGCGTGGACGAGGTGTGAAGCGATGAAACGAAGAGCCATGTGGAAAATCGGACTTTTTCTTGTGCTCATCGCGGCTCTCATTGGTGCCGGGTATCAGAGTCGCGAATTGTGGCGACCGTGGATCGGGTGGGAGGCGGAATCGAAAGCCGAATCGAAATCAGTGAAGGCCCCGGACCAACATGAAGAACATGACGATGACCACGACGAGGAAGGACCGGACAGCGAGTCGGTTATTTTAACCGATCAGGCGATCGTCAACTTAGGATTGCAAGTGGTGCCGGTCAACCTGGGGAATTACTGGCGCACGTTGACAATCCCAGGGCAGATCGTCGAACGTCCGGGTCACAGCGACCATCGGGTCACGTCGCCGGCCGAGGGTGTGGTCAGCCGAATTTTTGTGCACCCTGGTGATACGATTCGCCCCGGGGACGAGCTGTTCCGCATTCGTCTGTCCAGCGATTCGGTCCATCAAGCGCAAGCGGACTTTTATCTGAAAACGCAAGAAAGGATTATCGCGATCCAGCAGCGGGAACGACTCGTCGCTGCCGGTGATGCCATTCCCAAAGAGCGTTTGATCGAGGTCGATAATCAATTGGCGCGCCTGGAGGCATCAGTCTCAGCGTTAAAAAGGGAATTGCTGTGGCGCGGACTCACGGACGCGCAAATCGAGGAAGTGGCGCAAGGGCATTTCGTCAGCGAGATTGTGGTCCGAGCGCCGGAGGCGTGGTCGAAATTGCCGACGAAGTTCCACGGAAGCGGGACGAAAACCTTGGCGCCCTCGACCGACGATCACGAGTCGGTGGGAGAAGTCCAAGAGTTGTCGGTGGAGCTGGGCGAGCGAGTGCAATCGGGTCAGTCACTATGCCTTCTGGCGCACCATCACGCCTTGGCGATCGAGGGTCGGGCCTTCGCCGAGGAAGCGCCGTTTTTGCAACGGGTCGTCCAGATGTCCTGGCCCGTGACGGTCGACTTTCTTGAGCCAGAAGCCGCCGGCTGGAGTCCGAAGCCGGAAACGTTCGTGATTCGCCATATTGCCAACACGGTCGATCCGGTGCAGCGAACTCTATCATTCTGGATTTCGTTAGAGAATGAGGTTCGCCGAGTGGATGCCAACGGTCGGTCGCTGATGCTTTGGCGCTTCCGCCCCGGACAACGAGTCCGCATTCGCATCCCGGTAGAGAAGCTGGAATCCGTCCACGTTCTTCCAACCACGGCGGTGGTGCGCGATGGCCTGGAGAACTACGTCTTTGTGCAAAATGTCAATCGTTTCATTAGGTATCCGGTGCGCGTCCTGGCACAAGATCGGGAACAGGTCGCGTTGGCAAACGACGGCACGTTATTGCTTGGCATGTATGTTGTCCGGGAAGGGGCGGGACGACTCAATCGAGCCATCAAGTCCGCCTCGGGAGGTGCTCCCCCGGGTTATCACGTGCATGCGGACGGCAGCCTGCACAAGAACTCCGATGACGACAAATAACCGCCGGAGCCCCCCGTATGTTGAACAGCCTGATTCGCTTTTCCCTCACTCACCGACCCTTGATTCTCCTCGGATGCTTACTTGTGCTGGCGGGCGGAGGATACCTCACCACCACCCTGCCGATTGATGTGTTCCCCGATTTGGATCGGCCTCGTGTCGTTGTGCTGACGGAATGTCCCGGCTTGTCCTCCGAGGAAGTCGAGCAGCAAGTGACGTGGCCATTAGAGACGGCGCTCCTAGGCGCGTCGGGAGTCGAAGCGGTCCGCAGTCAATCCAGCCAGGACATCAGCGTAATTTACGTTGAGTTTTCCTGGAGCAGCAATGTCCGCGAAGCGAGGCAGGTGGTGATGGAACGCATCGCGGGAGTGTCGTTGCCGCCGGGGATTCGGCCATACATGACGCCCCCCGCCTCCATCATGGGACAGATCATGCACGTGGGCTTGCATCGACTTCGCGGTCCTCAGGGCGGAGAGTTGGCAGTCATCGGCAAAACCGGTCTCCTCGCCGAACGCACCGCTCGCGACGCGGGATTCGACATCGCTGTGTGGCACCCCGCATCGCGCCACGACAAAACAAACTGGCAACAATTCCCGGTGGAATCCGTGGTCTGGCAAGAGGGTGAGCCGGGTCGTTCCGCCATCGTCACATGGGACGGCCAATCGCAACAGGTGACGTTCCCAACTCTGTTGGAAGAGCGAATCGACCTCCGCACGACGGCGGATTGGATCATTCGTCCTCGACTGCAAAAAATCCCCGGAGTGGCTGAAATCATCGTCATGGGGGGAGACAAAAAGCAGTACCAAGTGTTGGTCAATCCGAATAAGCTCGTTGACTATCAGGTCTCGTTGCTCGACCTGGAGGCAGCGATCCAAGCCAACAACCTGAATGCCAGCGGCGGTTTGATCGAGGACGATCATCAAGAACGTCCGGTTCGCGTCTTGGGTCGGTTGGGACCGCGACCTGAGCGCGTCATCGAGGAGTTACGCCAGATCCCCGTGAAGTCCCTGGCCGACCGGGCGGTTCTCCTGGGCCACGTCGCCGAAGTCACCGAAGGGGCGGCTCCCAAGCGGGGCGACGCCGGCGTCGATGGCCAACCGGGTGTCGTCCTTACCATCGTCAAACAGCCCCATGCCGATACCCGACTTGTCACCGCCCAGGTTCTTGCCGCCCTGGCCGAAGCCGAACAAACACTGCCTGCCGATCGAATCATTCAGACCGAACTGTTCCAATTGCGCCGATTCATCGACCGGGGCATCTATTACGTGAAAGAGGCGCTGGCGATCGGAGCGGCATTGGTGATGATCATCCTGGTGCTCTTCCTCCTCAATCTTCGCACCACGTTCATCACCTTGACGGCCATTCCCTTGTCCTTGGTCATCACCACGCTCGTCTTTCGCGCCGTCGGGGCGTTGACCGGCACCACGGTTTCCATCAATGTGATGACGCTCGGCGGAATCGCGGTGGCGATCGGGGAACTGGTGGACGACGCCATCGTCGATGTCGAGAACATCTTCCGTCGACTCCGGGAGAACGACGCCCTACCGCAGCCTCGGCCTGTGGTCCTCGTCGTGTACGAAGCGAGTAAGGAGATCCGCTCCGCCATCGTTTTTGGCACGACGGTCGTCATCTTAGCGTTCGCTCCCCTCTTCGCATTGTCGGGAGTCGAAGGACGATTGTTCGCACCATTGGGTGTCGCCTACATCGTGTCGATTCTGGCCTCGCTCCTCGTTTCCCTGACCGTGACGCCCGTGCTGTCGTATTACCTGCTGCCGAAAGCCAAAGCGACCCATGAACGTCGAGACGGGCTCTTGTTGCGGCTGCTGAAGTGGTTGGCGCAATACCTGATCCGCTTCTCGCTTCGCTACGCCCGACTGTTATGGCTGGGGACGTGGATTCTTGTGGCTCTGAGCGCTTGGCAACTCACGCGCTTGGGAGCCGATTTCCTCCCGAAGTTTGACGAAGGAAGCGTGCAATTAAACGTGACGCTGCCAAGCGGCTCGTCGCTCAAAGCGTCCAACGATGCGGCGGCCATCATCGACCGGCGGCTTCGACAATATCAACGAACGCCCGAGAACCCCGACGGGCCCGTCTTGCATTTTGTGCGTCGGACAGGGCGTGCGGAGCGCGATGAACACGCCGAACCTGTCAGCTCCAGCGAATATATCCTGTCCATGAACCCGGCGAGCAGCTACCGGCGGGATCAATTCATCCGTGAATTGCTCACCCAACTCCGACAAGACCTGCCCGGCGTGGAAATGGATGCAGAACAGCCGTTATCTCATCTCATTTCTCACATGTTGTCAGGGGTCAACGCGCACGTGGCGATCAAAATCTTCGGGGACGATTTGGACAAAGTCCGCCGATTGGCCGAGCAGGTGCGTGCCGCGATTTCCGATGTCGATGGGGTGACGCCACCGATCATTGACCCGCAAAGTCGAGTCGACGAAATCCACATCGTCTTGCGAGCCGAAGATTTGGCGATCTACGGTCTGAGCCGCCAGGCGGTCGCCCATATCATTCAGACCGCTTTAAAAGGTGAAGCTGTCTCCGAGGTCTTGGAGGGCCAACGGCGTTATGAACTAGTTTTGAAGCTCGAAGAGCCCTACCGCTCCGATCCCCACCAACTGGCCGACCTCCGGATCGATCTGCCCGGAGATCGAGGACAAATTCGTTTACGCGACGTCGCCGACCTTCCCGACGCCTCGAGCGGACCCAACCTCGTGAACCGGGAGAATGTGCGACGCCGCCAGACTGTGCGCTGCAACGTGATGGGGCGTGATTTGCAGACGGCCGTGCAGGAAATTGAACAGCGGATCCGGGAGCGGCTGGTTTTGCCCACCGGCTACTTCATCGAATTGGGCGGGCAATTCGAGGCCCAACAGTCGGCCACTCGCCTCATCGTCCTCCTCGCCGGCGTCTCGCTGGGTGGTATTTTTATCGTCTTATTGATGCTCTTCCCCTCGCCACGGATCACCTTGCAAATCCTCAACGCCATTCCGACCGCGTTCATCGGCGGAGTCTGGGCCTTGGTCATCTCCGGCCAGACCCTCACCGTTGCCAGTCTTGTCGGTTTTGTTTCGCTCGGAGGGATTGCGGTACGGAACGGCATCCTGCTCGTGACGCATTATTTCCATCTGATGACGGAAGAAGGAGAGGGCTTTACCGAGCGAATGATCCTGCGGGGCAGTCTGGAGCGGCTTGCTCCTGTCCTCATGACCGCTCTTGCTGCCGGCATCGCCCTGGTGCCTCTGGTGATCGGCGGGCGGAAGCCCGGCTTGGAGATCCTGTACCCCGTCGCCACGGTGATCCTCGGAGGGTTGTCCACCTCCACCTTCTGCGAGTTCCTTATTCACCCAGGACTGTTCTGGAAGTTCTCGGGCAAGGATGCGGAGCGACTCGCGCAACGAAGCGGCTCCGAAGCGAACCTCTTTCAAGCCTCGGAAGCGACGCACGGCGGTCCTTCCTCGATCATCGTCAACACGTGAGGAACCATGAAAATGATCCGCCTCTCGTTCCTTTGGACTCTGCCGCTGGCATGCCTCGTGGGATCAGGCTGTCAGCCTCCGAGCCGATCACCGCAAAGCTCTGCCGATGCGGCGGCAACGCGAAAGCAACCGATGCATCGACATGGAGTCGGTCCTCATGGTGGGACGGTGTTCGATTTGGGGAAATACCACGCCGAGTTCGTTCTCGACCGTCAGACGGGGGAATGCCATCTCCATCTTCTCGACGACGACGAGGAATCGCCCCTGGCGGTGCCGGTCAAGGAACTTATTCTCACCATCCAATCGGCGAAAGCTGGGGACGGAAAATCATTGCCGCAATTGACGGTCACCTTGGCGCCGCTGCATCAAGAGCAGGGAAAGACCACACGACTGATCGGTCGCGAACCGCGCCTGGCGGGAGGAGCCGCGTTTCAAGGAACGATTGCGGGAGAAATGGACGGGAAGCCGTCGTTGGGTCGCTTTACCTGGGAGATGTCGGGGAGTCAGCCACCCCAATAATCACCCCGCCCCGGTCGGCCAATCCTGTTCCTGCCCCGGGGACGGGGGTTTCGCCGACCGGCCCTCCGTGGCCTGAACGCATGGACGATGAACCGACGACGGTCATTTCACCGGTCTCACCTCCACTCGTCGCGGCTGCGTGCCGGGTTTCTTCGGCACGTGCACGGTGATGGTCCCGTTCGCAAACGTCTCCGTCACTTTCTCCTCGTCAGCGCCCGCCGGCAAAGGAATTTGCCGGAAGAACGTCCCGACGAATCGCTCCATCTTGTGATAGTTTTTCTTCTTCTCCTCGCGTTCCTCTTTCTTCTCGCCTTTGAAGCTGAGAACTCCCTCATGAATCGTCACTTCGACATCTTTGGGATCCACACCCGGAATGTCCGCCACGACCAGGAATTCGTTGTCGTTTTCGGAGACGTCCACACGCGGGCTCCACGCGGCTAATTTGTCTTCCTCCTTGATTCGCTCCATCGGACCGAACAGTCGGCGGAATACATCCTCCATCTCCTTCCGCGCTTCTTCAATCAGGTTCGCGCCACTCCAACGAGCAACTTCGGTTGCCATGACTCGCCCTCCTTCTGAAATCCACCCTTCTCTGTTCGCACCAACTTTTGGCCAAATCGGGCTTCGAGATGGGATACGCCCGGTAAGATCTTTCGCGTCGGGCCGGTTTCCAGAGACTTAGAAGGTTGATCTCAATTTTTCCGTCCGTTTTGATGCAAAACTGGTGCCAGAAGATTCATTTCAAGGACTCTGACGCCCGAGCGTGCCCGTGGGAGCATATAGTTGTGCGGAACCGAGACGCCGCTGCGCTGAAACAACCCAAAGGACCTGTGCCGACACGAGCCATTCGCACGGCACAAACTTTGCGTATCTTGAATGAAGAACAATCTCACAACTCCCCTGTTCCCTTCGGAGGTGCCCCATGATCCCCGCCCAGACGATCCTGCACCCGACCGATTTTTCGGACTCAGCAAAAGCCGCATTTCGCGTTGCTTGCACGTTAGCGAAGCAATGGAACGCCCGATTGATCGTCTTGCATGTTTACCCGCCGCTGACGGCCCTTTACACGGGCGAGGGGATCGTCCCACCGGCAATTGGACCCAGCCGAGAGACACTGTGGGAGCGCTTGCAGCAGATTCGTCCGCAAAGCCCTGAAGTACAAGTAGAGTATCAATTGGTCGAAGGAATCGAGGTACCCGAAATCTTGCGCGTCGCTCAGAGCCGAAAGGTCGACTTGATCGTGATGGGGACGCATGGCCGGACGGGGTTGGGACGGATCTTGCTGGGAAGCATCGCCGAACAGGTCCTCCGCCAGTCGCCGTGCCCGGTCTTGACGGTGCGAAGTGTCGGACCCGAGGGGGAGGCCGCTCGTTGAACTTAACGTCCGGAATCCGAAAAACAGCTTCCGCCCCGAAGAGCGGTTTGTTCGATGAGGGAGGCGCATTGAATTCGACACCCAGATTCCGAGAATAACGGCCAGCGTCCGAACGGGAGACGCCGCTCGGCGGAGAGAAGCTCTGTCATCGGATGCGCGCGCAGAGAGCCGCCCAGGCGAACCCGTCCCGTGATGGTGAAGATTGGCCGGCCGAGTCGAGTATGCCCATCCCGAGAGTCCTCGTTCTTCGTGCACCCGGAAGCAATTGCGACGGCGAGTTGAAATTCGCCTTCGAGTTGGCGGGTGGACGTGCTGATCTGGTTCACGTCAACCGACTTCGTGAAAATGCTGGTCTTTTAACGAGATACCAGATTCTGGCGATCCCCGGCGGGTTCACCTACGGGGACGATGTGGCCGCCGGCAAGATTCTCGCCGTGATTCTGCAACACTTTCTCGCGGATGCGTTGCGGCAGTTCCGCGATCGCGAACGGTTGATCCTGGGCATCTGCAACGGCTTTCAAGTGCTTTTGAAAGCGGGGATCCTCCTGACACCGGACGTCGACGATGGCCCGTTGGCCACGCTTACGCAGAACGAGCCGCCGGGGTTTCAAGATCGCTGGGTTTGGCTGGAGGCAAAACCCGGCCGATGCGTTTTCCTTCAAGGCATTGACCGACTTTTCGTGCCGATCGCCCACGGCGAGGGACGACTCGTCTGCCGCGAGCAATGGATCCTTCGTGGCCTGGAACAATCGCGTCAGGTGGTACTGCGCTACGCGGGCGTGTCGGATCGGCCGGATCTCCGAAACCCCAATGGGTCGCAAGGAGATGTCGCGGGTCTATGCGACACCACAGGACGAGTACTGGGGTTGATGCCGCACCCCGAGCGCCATGTTCTCCCGACCCAACATCCGCATTGGACCCGGCAGGGGCTAGCCACGGAGGGCGATGGGCTCCGACTGTTCCGCAACGCCATCGAGTTCTTCGATTAGAGCCCGTTCGCCTCGATCACCAAGAACGGTGCCTCGGGACGGCGATGGCGGATCGCTCTTCCGCGAACGAAATTCGCTATCCCCTGGAGAACTCGTCGCGTAAACTACGAACGACCGGATGCGTTTGCTGGACGCGGGCAAGTGGTGAAACGGGCAGACACGCAGGACTTAGGATCCTGTGCCGAAAGGCGTGCGGGTTCGACTCCCGCCTTGCCCAATGGATGTGCCGGTGACGTCCGCGGAACGGCGGCCTTGCTCCGAACCGTTGCTGACGGGTTCTTCCGCCCTGAGGGCTTTCCATGCACCTCTCGTTTGCCGTTCTCATCTTCTGTTTCGTGCTTCGATCGCTGGGTGCTGAGACGCGGCCGATGGTGCCGGAAGACCTCTGGAACCTCAAACGTTTCGGAGCACCCCGCATCGCCCCCGATGGGCAGTGGGTCGCAGTTGAAGTCAGCGAGTACGATCTCGCGTCGTCAACCAACGAACCCAATTCACAAATCTGGCTGCTGTCAACCGATGGACGAACTCAGAAGCAATTGACGGCCACGTCCGGACGCCATTCCAACCCCCGATGGTCGCCGGACGGGAAGTGGATCGCCTTCGTCAGCAAGCGGGGCAGTGATGAAGTGCCTCAGATTTACGTCATCTCGCCGAACGGAGGGGAAGCGAGACGGGTCACGAATCTCCCCTTCGCGCCATCCGCGCTGAAATGGTCGGGCGACAGTTCGACGATTTATTTCATCGGTTGGACCTGGCCCGATGCCTCTGATGTGGCCTCCTACAAGCGACGTACGCAACAGCGGAAAGAGGCCAAATCCAAAGCGGTCATCATTGACGACGCTTTGTTTCGATATTGGGACCGCTGGCTGACGGACGGCAAAAAACCGTTCGTCTTTGCCGTCGATGTCCTGACTGGGGCCCATCGGAATCTGATGGAGGGCACGGGGCACCACTTGCCGCTGACGCAGCCCTCGGAAAGCGAGTATGACGTTTCTCCCGATGGCAAAGAGTTGTGCTATGTCACGGACCACGTCCCGGCTTTAGGACTGGACGTGAACTGGGACTTGTTCACTTGGGACCTGACGTCCCGCTCCGATAAGGAG
Source organism: uncultured Gemmataceae bacterium (assembly GCA_937922175.1). Taxonomy (GTDB): domain Bacteria; phylum Planctomycetota; class Planctomycetia; order Gemmatales; family Gemmataceae; genus CAKZUU01. The sequence goes on along the minus strand of CAKZUU010000047.1, from coordinate 5,737 downwards.
CGACAGCAACCGAAACTGCTCACCGGCGACAATCCGGCAAATGACTTTGGCCCCGTCTACTCGCCGGATGGGAAAAACATCGCGTTTTTGCGACAAACAATCAAATTCTTCTACGCGGATCGCGCTCGGATCATGCTGCACGACCGGATGACCGGAACGCACCGCGAACTGACGGGGAATCTGGACCGGCCGTGTGCGAACCTGAAATGGATCAACGACGGACAAGCGATCGCGGCGGAGATCGAGGATTCAGGCCACGTTCGTATCGGATGGATCGACGTGGCAAGCGGTCGGGTAACGATGGAGTCGAAGCCGGTCACGGAGCGTGCGGCAGATTTTGCTCGGACGAGGCCCCTGGGCGTGCTGGTTCAGTCGAGCTTCAGTCAGCCACCGACGATCATCGCCCAAGGCGGAGGGATGTCGGAGCCGGTGCGATTGGAACGATTCAACGAGTCGTTGGTGAGCCGCTGGCGACTTGGACGAGTCGAGGATCGGACCTTTAAAGGGGCGGACGACCGCGACGTGCAAATGTTTATTGTGTACCCGCCTGACTTCGACCCATCGAAGAAGTGGCCCCTGGTGCAAATGGTGCACGGCGGACCGCACAACGCCTTCCATAACGATTTCAGTTTTCGATGGAATCCGCAGGTCTGGGCGGCGCGGGGTTGGGTCATCGCCATTGTGAACTTTCATGGCTCGTCCAGTTTTGGACAGGAATTTACCGACTCGATCACCGGCGACCTGGGCACCAAGCCGATGATCGACATCATGAAATCGACCGACTGGTTTGAACAACAGCCCTGGATCGACAAGGATCGTTTAGCGGCGGCGGGAGCAAGTTACGGTGGCTACATGATGGCCTGGCTGAACGGTCACACCGATCGCTTCAAGGCGATGATTTGCCATGCGGGCGTCTATAACTGGCACTCGATGATGGCCAGCGACGTGGTCCGAAGCCGAGAGCGGTCGTTGGGAGCGCCACCGTGGGACCATCTCGACCGCGTGGACCGGCAGAACGCCCAACGATACTCGAAGAATTTCAAAACGCCGACCCTGGTGTCGCATGGCGAAAACGACTTCCGGGTGCCGTTCACTCAGGGCTTAGAGTACTACAACACGCTGAAGCAGAAGGGCGTTCCAACCCGTTTTCTTTATTTCCCCGACGAAAACCATTGGATCTTGAAGCCACACAACGCCTTGGTCTGGCACCGGGAAGTGTTCAGTTGGCTGGAGAAATACATCGGCCAAGGTGCTGGGGCCGGACCACGGACCGATTAAACCAACCGACGATCTGTTTCCGATGGAGTGAGCCATGCATCCCATGCATCGCCGCGCGACAGAGTATTTCCGCGCTCTGCAAGATCGGATCACCTCCCGACTCGAGGAGGTCGACGGCGAGGAACGTTTTCGCGAAGACCACTGGCAGCGCGAAGGGGGAGGCGGTGGTCGCTCTCGCGTGTTGGTCGAAGGAGGAGTTTTCGAGAAGGCGGGAGTGAATTTTTCGGAGGTATTCGGCACCATGTCCGAGGAGTTTGCCAAACAAATTCCCGGCGCGGGGCGTGATTTCACCGCCACGGGCGTTTCCCTGGTCCTTCATCCGCGGAATCCCTTCGTACCCACCGTCCACGCCAATTTCCGTTTTCTGACCAAGGGGGATCGGGCTTGGTTTGGCGGCGGGGCGGACCTCACGCCGTACTATCCGTTCCGCGACGATGTCATCGATTTTCATCAAGTTTGGAAACGCGTCTGCGAAGCGCACGCCCCGTTGATCGATTATCGTCAGATGAAAGAGAACTGCGACCGGTATTTCTACTTGGCACACCGTCAAGAGCCGCGAGGCGTTGGCGGCATCTTCTTCGACTATCTCGAGGGCGATCTGGAACGGCTGTTTTCCTTCGTCCGCGACGCGGGGGACGCGTTCCTCGGCAGTTACGTCCCAATCGTGGAGCGTCGGCGAAACCTGGTTTACAATGAACGGCACCGTCGCTTTCAGTTGATCCGACGTGGTCGATATGTCGAGTTCAATTTGCTGTACGACCGAGGCACGGTCTTCGGTCTGAGAACGGGTGGCCGGGTCGAGAGCATCTTGATGTCGTTGCCCCTGAATGTGCGCTGGGAGTACGACTACCATCCCGATCCGGGGAGTCCGGAAGCGGAGTTGTACGAGGTCTACTTGAAACCGCGCGATTGGGCCTCGGAGCCAAGGGAATCGGCTGGGTGAGTGGGGATGACGCCGGATCAAATTGGGGTGGAACGATGACCCGTTGTGCCGTCGCCTGGCTGATGATTGTCATGGCCTTCTGCCCATCGGGCCGGACTCAGAGTCCGACAGCGAACCTGCCGACCGGGGCCGTGCTGCGGTTGGGCACGACCTGGTGGCGTGCCTCGGGCAGCGTGGTGATGATGACTTGGTCGACGGACGGGAAGGAACTCCTGACGGTCGGCAACGACCGTATCTTGTCGATTTGGGATGCAGAGACGGGCCGAGAAAAAAACCGCCTCGACGTTGGCGGTCCTCCCGTCGGTTCGTCACCCAACATTCCATCTCTTCGGCCGGCTGTCAGCGCCGACCGACGAAAGGTCGCGTGTCTGGGCCGCGATGGCGTCCTCCGTGTCTGGGATGTTGCCCAGCGTCTCGCCGTCTTCGAGACGCCAGCGGCCCAAGTGACGCGACTGGCACTTTCTCCCGACGGAAAGCTTTTGGCCACGTTCAATAATCGCGCCCAATTGCAGATCTATTCCGTCGCCGAAAAGAAGCTGCTCAAAGAGTTGGTCCTCTCCGACGAGGCGCGACCAACTCGCGTCGTCAACTTCCTCGAATTCAGTCCCGATGGCCGAACGCTGCTGGAACTCGGCGCGAGTTTCTCCCCAGCAGGTGCGATACGACCCAACGTCGTCAAATGGGACGTTGAAACCGGTCAAATCAAGTTGCAGCTTCGCGATTCGATCAAGAATCGCACGGATCATCTCGCCTTCCCGACGCCGGACCATCGCCGGCTTCTGCTTCGCGACGCCCAAGGGATCGTCGTGATTGACCTGGAAGAAGATCGAGAGATTGATCGGCTGCGGGATATTCCCGAATTGGCCGTTTCCACATTCGTCGTTCGGTCGGAAGGTCGTGAACTGGTCCAACTCATCGGCCGAGGCAACGCTGTGATCGTTTGGGATCTGGGCGAGGGTAAGGTCGTTCAACGCCTGGGGAAACTGACCGAAGCCCCGACTCGCCAACTTCCGACGAACGTGGCACTGTCACCCGACGAACGCTGGCTTGCCTACGGCGATGGTTTGACCATCCAACTGATCGATTTGACAACCGGCCAGCGTCGCGGCGGAGCGGGCCACCGCAGCGGTCTGCTGAGCGCCTATTATTCCCCAGACGGTCAGAGCATCCTCACACGAAGTCAAGAGTCGTATTGTCGTTGGGATGCGACGACGGGGGCACCATTGCAGACGTTTGAATTGCAACCACCGCACACGAGCTTTCTGCTAACACGGGACATGAAGTGGCTGGTGGCATCGAATCCGAACATGAGCCTCCACATCATCGATGCCGCCACCATGAAGGAGACGCGGGTCATCGCTCTCAACCTGAATCAGTCCTTCACCTACAGCTGTGCTCCGGACTCGCGTTCAGTGATCGTCATGGGGCAGCAAATCCCCGTGATGCATGTTTATGATCTGATTTCGGGGGAAAAGAAATGGGAATGCCCCATCCCCGTTTCAAGAAACCCTGGGTTCCAATCGTACAACCCGTTGCCCCGACGGATCTCCATCTCGCGTGATGCACGCCTCGTCGCGGGGAGTGTGGAGTCGGCCGTGGTTGTCTTTGATATCGTAATGCGTCGGGTCATCCAACGGATCGACTTCGGCGCTGGGCAGACCCTCAGGCAGATGAGTTTCAGCCCGGACAATCGGTTACTCGCCCTCGAGTTTTATGATGGCGAAGTCGCGCTATGGGAATTAGCCAGCGGAACCCGCCGGCTTTTCCTCGAAAAGCCCCGCGAAGCCGATGGAGGGGTCAATCTCCAAGCGGTCGCGCAAGGTCAAGTGGATGGCAGCCGACTCCCCTCTGCTTTGGCGTTCGGGCCTGACGGTTCGCTGGTCGCCAACGCCACCACCTCAGGGCTGATCCGCATCTACGACTCGTGGACCGGGAAGCGACTCGGCTCGCTCGAGGGACACCGATTACCTGTCACCAGCCTCAGCTTCTCGCCCGACGGAACCCGCTTAGTCTCCGCGGGGGCGGATGCCTCGGCCCTGGTCTGGGATACGACGCCCCTCCGAGCCGAGCCGACTCCTTCCGACCCAACGACCGCTCCGTCCGCCGATGATGTCTGGTCGATCCTGGCGGACCCTGATGCCGCGAAAGTGCACCCAATCGCCCAGCGGCTGGTCAGCGACCCTCAAAAAACGCTGGAATTGTTTCGTGACCGGATTCGTCCTGCCGCCAGCCTTGATGAATCCCATCTTGCCAAACTCGTCGCCGAGTTAGAGTCGCCGCGATATGCGATCCGCCAACGCGCTCGTCAGGAGCTCGAACGGCTTGGTGACGCTGCAATTCCCGCCTTGCGGATGGCACTCGAGCAAGGCGGGGCAGAAGCTCGAGCTGTCGCACGCCGTTTGCTGGACTCTCTCTCGATTCAAAAACTGACCGGGGAGCAGGTCCGTCAGATTCGCGCCATCGAGATTTTGGAAAGGCTTCGTGATCCGGAGGCCGTTGCGATCTTGCGCGACCTGGCGAAGGGAGGAGCCACGGCGATCTCGACCCAAGAAGCGCGACGCGCATTGGAGCGCCTTACAGAGAAACGTTGACAGCCGTCACACCCCTCCGGAGCGGGATCGTCGTTGTTCGGACTGGGTAATCCCAAATCCTCCTGCGACTTCCGACACAGGCGGAGGAAATGATGGTCCCTCCTGGACAACGATCTGCTGCAATTCATCGAAGATGACACCCTGCAAAGTGTCTTCGATGTCCGCCAAGGCCCGGGCCACGGGGCCCCCATCAAGAACGCGATGATCGAAAACCAAACGGATTCGAAGCGAATTGCTGTCGTCAAGGGGACTGTAGCACAAAGTGGTAGTCGTGGGTGAGATCAGCGACAAGGCCGAGGCCCCTTGCCCAGCCGTCACGCTGATGCCGAAAGTGCCAAAACACTTCTCTCGGAGCGGACCTGACCAATTGTGGGCCAACCGCCATAACCATCGCCGCGCTGGCATAGGCCACCGTGAAACTCGAAAGAGTCGCCGATAGTCGCGAATCTGGTCGACGGGTGCACTTTTCAGTCGGAGCAGCTGCGATTGAATCTCCCTCAGGTTCAGGGATTCGGGAGAATTGATCCGACCGAAAAACACCGCTGGCTCGTTGTTCCAGGTTCGTTCGACAGCGACCATCGCGATGTTGCTTGCATGTTGATACAACCGAGGGCGAGGCCAACAGAGCCAGGAGCGACGCAACTCGGGTCGCCGACGAGAGACCAATGCCATCGCCTTCACAAAGATAGCGCACCAGCCGATGTGAGCCTCAGCGCGAAGCGAAGCGAGAGCCGCCACTTCGATTCGTCGCTCGAACGGCACCAAAGGGATGCCCCGGGAGACGGCCAACAAATCGTTGATCCAGAGGCGCGGAGGAGACAGAGGGATCGTGTGTCCGGTGCTCATGGATCCACCTTCTACCGTTTCGCGCGGGGCAAGAGCAAGGGCAACTCGGGCGCATCAAATCGCGAAGCCACTACCGGCT
>CAKZUU010000046.1 GCA_937922175.1 uncultured Gemmataceae bacterium | reverse complement strand
GGCGTGGGATGACCTCTTCGCCACGATCGTCACGCTCCAACAACTCAAGCCGAGTTTTGTGTCGGTGACATACGGGGCCGGTGGCTCAACACGTGAGCGGACACATGATCTGGTCGTGCGGATTCAGCGTGAGACGAATCTGACGGCCGTCTCGCATTTGACCTGCGTCTGCCACAGCCGCGACGAACTCGCGGCAATCCTCGATCGTTACGCAGAATCCGGCATTGAAAACATCTTGGCTTTGCGGGGTGACCCCCCCCGTGGGCTTGCCGACTACGATCGCAGCAAGGATGCATTTCGTTACGCGGCTCAGTTGGTCTCGTTCATCCGGGAGCGATCCGGACCGTGGAATCGACCCTTCGGTGTCGGTGTCGCCGGGTTTCCCGAGGGCCACCCCGATACGCCCAATCGGTTGAAAGAAATGGATTACCTGAAGGCAAAAGTCGATGCCGGCGCTGATTACATCTGCACCCAGTTGTTTTTCGACAACCGCGACTTCTACGACTTCCGCGATCGTTGCGATCTCGCTGGCATCAAAGTACCGATCATCGCGGGCATCATGCCGATCACCAGCAGGGCGAATTTGATTCGGATGGCTGAGTTAGCCGCCGGTTCTCGCATCCCCGCTGCGTTGCTTCGAGCCGTCCAACGTTGTGCCGACGACGATGCTGTCGCCCGAGTCGGGATCCATTGGGCCACGACCCAGTGTTTCGACCTGTTGAACAACCAGGTTCGTGGCCTGCATTTCTACACGCTGAACAAATCCGACGCCACACGGCAAATCTACTCCAACCTCGGGATGTGACCGCCGACCCGCTCTTCGATATGTCTTGGCCCGAACGATGAACGATCAACCTCGACGGCCGCGACGAGGCTCTTACCTGCGCAGATGTCAACGTGTCGATGCAGGAAAGTGATGGCAGCACGACCTGGGTCTCAAGTCGGACCGCTGGATTCCACCTTGATCCGCACCTTCGCACCGGCCTCGATCCGCCCCACGATGGCGGCGTCTCGCACCCCCGCTTGATGCAACCGGGCAACGATATGGTCCGCTTTTTCAGCAGGCACACTGGCCAATAAGCCCCCCGATGTTTGGGCGTCGCATAGTAACAATTGTTCTGGTTCGGTCAGGCTCGGGTCAAAATCGACCCATTGGGTAAGAAATCGGCGATTGGCGTGTGTGCCGCCGGGAGCGATCCCGGTCCGTACATACTCGCGCGCCGCAGCGAGCACCGGCACTTTGTCGGCCCAAACACGAGCCGCGACTCGACTGGCGCTGACCATGTTTCGAAGGTGCCCCAACAAGCCGAATCCGGTAACATCCGTCAAAGCGTTGACTCCTACCTCAACCATGACCTCCGCGGCAGCACGGTTGAGCGTCGTCATGATGCGAATCGCATCGCCGATGGCTGCCAGCCGGTCCTCGTCGTTCTTGGCCGCCGTCGTCACAATCCCCAGACCCAACGGCTTGGTCAAAATCAGAGCATCCCCAGGTTGGGCTCCCGCATTGCTTAACACTTTTTGCGGATGAATGGTCCCGACCACGGCCAGGCCGAAAATCGGTTCCTCGCTCTTGATTGTGTGTCCGCCGACGATGTCGATACCAGCCTCGCGCGTCTTGTCCGTGGCTCCGCGAAGAATCTCAGCGAGCACCTCGACACCCAGGGTCGCATCGGGAAAACCGACAAGATTCAGCGCTGTCAGCGGTCGACCTCCCATCGCGTACACATCGCTCAGGGCATTTGCCGCCGCGACCGCACCAAAATCGTAGGGTCTATCAACGACGGGCGTAAAAAAGTCGGTTGTCAGCACGAGGGCTAAATCATCATTGATCCGGTACACCGCGGCATCGTCCGCAGTGGCACTGCCGATCAACACGTTGGGGTCCGAAATCTCCGGCAGCATTCCCAAAAGCGGCAAGAGATAGCCCGGCGGCTGCTTCGCCGCACATCCCGCCCGTTTCGCTGATTTCGTCAAGCGGACCTCACTCGGACTCTCCATTTTCTCCTCCCGTCGTGGATCAGTGCGCGCTTTGACCATCCCCCTCTCTTTATTGTGCGGGTTTACCGCTAAACGACAATCCAAAGATACGCATCAATGATGTCCAAAAAATCAATTGTCAAACATCAGCAGAACATTGGTGATTTCATAACATAACGATCAAAGTTAATAAGCGAATCGAGTTAGGTTGGTGCAATTGGTACTTGAATTAAAATGGCTCCCACCTCTCTCGGACCGGTCCATCCATCCAAATCGGCTCAAATTCTATAATGGCAGTATGAAACAGATGATAGAAGACACGATTGTGGCCACGGCGAGCGCGGTTGGAGCGGGCCGACGCGCCGTCGTGCGATTGAGCGGATCAGCGGCTATCGAGGCAGCCTCTCGCATCTTTCGGGCCCAACGGCCGATCGACCCCGCGCGACGTCGGTGGTATGCGGGTGATCTTTCCTTGCCAGAAATCGATCGATCTTTGCCCGGCCGACTATTGGTCTGGCCGGCGCCGCGCTCTTACACGGGTCAACCGATGGCTGAAATTCACCTAATCGCGTCGCGGCCGTTGGTCGACCTGGTGGTCCTGGAGATTCTTCGCGCGGGCGCTCGACCCGCCGAGCCTGGGGAATTTACTCTTCGAGCTTTTCTTCACGGACGACGTGATCTGTCTCAAGCGGAAGCGGTGCAGGCCGTCGTATCGGCTAACTCGCGTGATGAACTGCGGTCCGCGCTGACGCAGTTGGCGGGTGGGGTGCGAAAACCGCTCGAACAACATCGGGAAGAACTTCTGAACCTCCTCGCTGACGTTGAGGCAGGGCTTGATTTCGTCGAGGAAGACATCACCTTTGTCAGTCAACGAGAAATTCTGCTGCGATTAACAAGCGTCTTGGCCCATCTGACGACGATCGAGCGTCAATTGCGAAAACGGGCTCAAACGGATCGTCCAATGAGGGTCGTTCTCGTCGGTGAAACCAATGCCGGAAAGAGTAGCTTATTTAACGCAATAATAGGTACGGACCGGGCGATGGTGAGTTCTGATCCTGGAACAACTCGTGATTATGTCTCGCACCTCGTCACGGTGAATGACATCAGCTTTGAACTAGTGGATACTGCGGGTTGGCATTCGATCGATGATCTGATCAATCAACAATCTCAGCAAATGGCAGCTGAAGTAAGTCGTGATGCGGAGCTTCTTCTTCTTTGCGTCGAAGCGGGTCGAGCCTTGACAGAGCGAGAGCGAACGTCTCTCGAGCAGAATGATAACAGAGTCGTCACCGTGGCAACGAAATGTGACCTAGGTGAGCCGTTACTTGGAATGTTGCCGACGAGCGTCAAATCCGGTCTCGGAATACAGGAGTTGAAAGATCGAATCATTGACCATATCCGGGAACGCTCGGTAACGCCCCTGGTGTCGAGCATTAGTCGATGCCAGCACCACATCGAGGAATCGATCAAGGCTCTTCGGCGTGCCCATTCGGCATCGTTACAGGGGGAGCCTCCCGAAGTACTGGCAATGGAGATCCGGTCGGCACTCGACGAACTCGGTGCGATCACCGGCGCGATCCATACGGAGGACCTCTTAGATCGAATATTCTCACGCTTTTGCATCGGAAAATGAAATATCATCGTTCGCACATTGACGACGAGCGATATCGTTCAAGGAATCATCGACGGCAAGTAGCGGGAAGTGAGTCGTAGATCAGAAAGCGGGGGCGTCGAGGGCGATAATAAAATGGACACGATTGGAAAGAGATTTCCCCGCAGACGCGGGAAAGTCATGATAGGAGTAAATCGGTGGTAAAGTTGCCAAAGCGGATAGTGCAGGATGGGTGAAAGCAAACGCCACTTGGGATAAATCAGTCAATCGATAGCATGGTGGTTCAAGAGGTGAGGGTAACATTCGTAAACAAGGATCTTGTATGAGGAGAACGAAATGAACGAATTGTCCAGCCTCCCAACGACGCAGCGTGCCTACACCCTTCGGCTGCGCAGCAGCGACAAGAGCGACTCCAACTGGCGCGACGCCCTCTGGGCCACGCATGAAGCGGTCAATAAAGGAGCCAAGGTCTTCGGCGACTGGCTGTTGACGCTGCGCGGCGGGCTGGATCACAAACTGGCTGAGAATATTGCTCAGAAAAATGGTGGTGAGGCGAGAAAAGCCACCGAGGCCGAGCGTCGCGATCGCCGAATTCTGTTGGCC
>CAKZUU010000045.1 GCA_937922175.1 uncultured Gemmataceae bacterium | reverse complement strand
TCCGCGCCCGGCGTGACAACGAGAAGCCGACGCTGCGCGTCCTGAGTTACAACATCCATCACGGTGAGGGGAAGGACGGCCGCATCGATTTGCCCCGCCTCGCGCGGGTCATTCGCCGAGCCGACCCGGACATCGTGGCCTTGCAAGAAGTGGATCAAAAAACTCGGCGAAGCGGCGGCATCGATCAGACGGCCGAACTGGCTCGCTTGACGGGGTTACATGGAAGCTTTGGTCGCGCCATCGAATACCAGGGCGGGGCCTACGGCCAAGCGATCCTCGCGCGAGTCGCACCGGAAACAACGGAAGTTCTCCGCCTGCCAGGAACACGGGAGCGGGAACGACGCATCGCCTACACCGCCCGATTCAACCTCGACGGCAGAACGGTGACGTTTGCGACGACGCACTTGGACCATCAGCTCAAAGAGGAGCGATTGAAACAAATCGCGAAGTTGAATGAATCATTCGCAGGGACGCAAGTGACCGTGATCGTGGCCGGAGACTTCAACGCCGTCCCTGACAGTGACGAATGGCGACTGTTAATGACGACATGGTCCGATGCGACGGAAGGTCGAGGGCTCCTCACGTATCCGGCCACGAGACCGGCACGGCAATTGGACTACGTTCTCTACCGACCGGCGGTGCGATTGCAGGTGTTGGGGGCCGAGGTCCTCGACGAGAGCGTCGCGTCAGATCATCGGCCGGTGCTGGTTGTGTTCGGTTGGCTCGATGCCATGGAGTAAAAGTCAGGGGATCCCCACGAGCGAGGAAGTTCGTGGGAATGCGGTCGAGACGGTCAGCCCTGGACGGGCATGCACACTTGTTCGAGAAGTTTTTCGCACTTCTCCTGGATGATATCGGCGAGATTGGGCAAGGGTTGCCCCTCGGGCAGGCTTTCGGTGACGGTGGTCACCCAGCGGGGGAAGGCGTAGAGAGCGCCGAAGCGATCAAGGGTCATCCCCTCCAGACGAGTGTGTCGGCCCTTTCGTTCGGCGTCCTGCCACAGTGACTTGCTCCGCCCACTGAGGATCAGATCATCGTCGGGCCGCAGCAAGATCAAGTGGTCGATGACCGGCGGATCGCAATCCCAACTGGCGAGTTTGATTTCCAAGTCTTTGGGTTTGCCGCCACCTTTGCCGAGGAACAACCCGATGCCGACTTTCCACGGCTGGCCGCCCTTGCAGGCCCAATGAGCGATCGAGATGACGCCGTAGGTCGGATGGTCGCTGAAGGTAAATTCGGGAACCACGTGCTGCAGACGCCACGGGCCAACCTTGACCCCGTGCTCGTGGCAAATCGTCAAAAAGGTGCCCAACGCGGACTGCAACTCACGGGTGGCACCCGTCAGCGCACCTTCGGGTTCCAATTGGCGACGAGCCGACCGCCATTCGTGGTCCCACATTTCCACCAGACTCGACGAGGCAGCTCGGTCGGACGAATTCGGCTGAGGATTCGATCGAGAATGGGTCAACAGACCGGTGGGGCTAGGTGGCGCGCTCAGAGGCACGTTCGTGCTCGAGTTCAGGGGGATCGGTGCATCGGACAGAGGAATCTTTGGTGGATGCTCCGATTCAAAGACGAGCACCGATTTGATACTCACGTTGGGGTCTTCAAGTCGGCTGGGCGGCGTGCCGGTCATCGGAATTTCGACATGAACGGGCGGCTCATTGCCCAAGCGGTTGGGTCGAGTTTCCGACGTCGAGGTCGCGGCGGGGCGTGCCTCCGCGGGTCGGATGACCCGCTCATCTTCCGTGCCGTAAACCAGATGATCGAACAAGTGTCGGAATTGTTGAAGCATATCGCGAAGGGTAGGCTCGGTGCGGGCAATACGGAACACCTGTTCATCGGTGAACGGAAAGATTTCCGGGACATCGTCACCGGGATCGAGGAGACCCCGCAATCGGGCCTCGACGACGCGCCGGACCAGGTCTGGCGAAGGCGCCTCCAATCGCAGGGTTTTAACGGTGCCGTGACCCGGAAGATGCATGGGGTTGTTCAAACGGTCCTGAATGTATCCATCCAACGACGGGACGAAGCGATTCCATAGACCGCGTTCGGCGAAGACGAGGAAACACAGACCGTCGATTTGGTGCATCACTTGGACAATGCCGGCGAAGAAAGCTTCGGCGATGCGATGGGCGTCGTCGCTGCGGCGAGCCAGCAGAAGGTCCTCTAATTGATCGAAGGCCACAACCACTGGAATGCCCAGTTCGCGGAAAATCGAGGTCAGGACCTTGAGCAGAGAGAGAACCAGGTCTTGGCGCGTGGGTCGGACGTGAAACTCCAATTCCGCAAAACCGAACGTCAAGAAATTGGCGAGGTCGGCTTCGTCCTCCAGGAGGACCGCGCGGGCGAAGCCGAGGCCGATGGCGCGACGCATCAGCCCGGTGGTGCTGTGACCTTCGTTTCTCTCGATGTGGGCCGCGACGACATCGAAAAGGCGTTCCGGCGTTAATCCGGCCTCGATGACGCATCGGCGTAAAGGCCGGTTGTACTTGATGGCACTGTCCCGTTGTTCCAGGGAATCGAGGAAGGCCTGGCAGCGTTGTTCGACCGATCCGCCACCCCAACCGATGATGCGAGTCAGACGACTGAGACCCGAGGCAGGGAACAACTCGCGCTTTTCTTCGGGTTCCAGCGCATTCAAAGCGGCGCGGAGATAACGCCGGATCAACTCTTCCCCGACGAACTCGAGTGGTCGAATCCCTTTTTGCCGACCACCTCCAAGCAGAGTGTCGATGATCTGGAAAAGCAAATATTCGAGGAACTCAGTGTCGCGTTGATAGACGCCCGGAGTCACGAGCAATTGCCAGCTGGTCTCGGGACCGTGCTTAATCGAGTGGAGGAGGTGAGTTTTCCCGGCTCCTTTGTTCCCGAGGATGGGAATGACTTCGGAGTGTGTCGAGGGGTGTTCGCGATAGAGATTCACGACGGCCAAGAGAATGTCCCGCTCGGCGGCAAACAGATCGGGCACGTGGTATCGGGAGCAGACCTCGTCATCGGGATTTCGGGCAAAGTAATTGCGGAACGGGTTGCCGCCGCGTCGCAAGGCTTCCATTGCCCGTTCGCTGGCCGGTCGTTCGGTCGCGGTAGCGCTCATGTCATCCCCTCCCTGGTTTTCCCGTAAGATTCGCGACAAGCCCTCGGTCATTTGCAGGATTCAGCAGCGGCGCCGGCCTCCGACTGGCGTAATAAGCGATCAGATGCCCGACCAATAAAGCCAAGGACGGCTCGGGCAACTCATAGAGTGGCCCGGTCCACGGATGCAGATAGATTTGACCGGATTCATGCAAGGACCGCAGCAGGTCGTGAAACTGACCGATGCTTAGCGAGGGCAGATCTTCTTTCAGCCGACGGTACAACTCCGGCAACGAGCAGTCATGAGCGGCTTGCTCCGGCCAATGGTCCAAGACTGCGAGCAATTCCTCGCTCCCCACTCGGTCCTCTTCGACCCGCTCGGATTTCGGACCCAGATGATGACGTTCCCGACCGATCGCGGATTCGGCCGACCAATGTTCGACGGCCCGACGCAGCCCCTCGAGTGCTCCGGCCATGTGGCGAGCCGCGCCGACCAACTCTGTCAGTTGCCCCTGTTGCCTCTCGACGATCCGCAAGAAGTCTTCAATGACCTGTCGGGGATCGGACCATTCCGCCAGCCATTGCCGACCCCGGTCGGTGATGACCGCATGCTTGCCGTCGATCACCGAAAGCAACCCCTCTTCCTGGCAGCGACGTGCCGCCGCCTCGCCGACGGCCCGGCGCGGAAACAAGCCGACACGGTCGCGGACGGCAAAAAGCGGCAAGCCGTTGGGCTCAGATGCCGCCCGTGTCAGCGCCTCGACCATTAAGCGAGTGGACGTGTCGGCCAAGAGTCCCTCCTTGGAACATGAAAGGCAATCGCGGCCCGATTGTGCCCTTTTTCGGCCCACCTTGCAAGACCAACAACACTGCCCTTCGTTCCCCTCCTGCCGCTGACCTGCACCATCGCGCCCCGGCGGAGTCAGCTCGCGAAAGAGCCTCGAGAAACGGCTCCGCGACATGATCGGTGATCCCTCAAACGATTCGACAAGTCGATCTCGTTCCCCGCCGACAGCCGATTATCAGGAAACTCTCTATCGGTCGATTTTTGGCCTTGAAGTTAAATCCGACTTGAAAACGGGCGCGCCGGCTCGTTAAGATCCTCGACTCAGTCCACCTCGGCTCGAGGGGTGGTCCCAAGGAGGGAGAGCGCTCGAGCAAATCGCATCCACGCGGCGACTCTTTCAAGGAGGAAAGTGATGGCCTTTTCGCGTCCCGTCATCGGCGTGAATCTCGATTTTGTCCCGGCGTCAAAGCATCACGGAGCGTTTTGTCGGCTCGGAGCAGGCTACTTCGACAAGATTTATGAAGCCGAGGGGCTGCCGATCGCTTTGCCGCCCATCCCCCGGGAGGAGGCCGTCGAGACCATGTTGGACCGCCTCGATGGTTTGGTGTTAGCCGGCGGCCTGGACTTGGATCCGAAGCGGCAGAACCTGCCGTCGCACTCTGCCGTCGTCCCGATGTCGCCTCGACGCGAGGACTTCGACTTCCTGCTGTTACGGTTGGCCATGAAAAGACGATTGCCGATTCTCGGCATCGGCGTCGGGATGCAGCAAATCAATGTCGCGCGGGGCGGCACGCTGCACCTTCACTTGCCAGAGGATATGCCCAAAGCCTTGCCGCATTTCGACCCCAGCGGCGGACCGCATCGCCACATCGTGCTGCTCGAACCGGATACCCGCCTCCACGAGATCTACGGCGGCGGCGAATTACGCGTCAATAGCTGTCATCATCAAGCGATCAAAAAACTCGGTCAGGGTCTCCGCGTCAGTGCCAAAGCGCCCGATGAGGTCGTTGAAGCCATCGAAGTCGATGACGAGGACTGGTTCTGCGTCGGCGTGCAATGGCATCCCCAAGCAGAGACGGCGCTAGCCCTTGACATGCAACTGTTCCGCGCCTTTATCGAGGCCATCACGGGAGTCGCACCCAAGGCGTTGCGCATGGCGGCCTAACCCTTCGCGAGCGACTCGCCACCTGACGTCCCCGATGGGACGCTCCCCCGAGGCTGTGTTCGGCTCACCGTGCCCATCGGCCGTTCGGTTTCCTTCCGGGGCCTACGGTTTGGGGAAACCGATCGATCCGACCAACGTCAAATCTCGCGACCCGAGTTTGCCGACTTGGCCGGGCTTCATGGTGAAGGTGACGACGATCTGTTCCCCGGTGGGTTGGGCCACCACGTAGAAGGTTTGCACGACTTTAGAGTTTTCGATCGTGCCGCGCGCGGAGATACGGTAGATCCATCGGCCGTTGTCCGCAGGAATCTCACCCGCCTCGAGGATTTCTTCGAATTGCCAGCCGGGGGCCTGCGACACGATGTCTCGGAACTCGTCAGCAGAGAGATGCTTCCCCGATTCGGCTTTGGTCCAAGGAGTGAGCGTGGCTTGGCAGACCAAATCGCCCTGTTCAATGAGCCGAAGCACCAGGTGTTGATCGGTATGGGCCACCAAATGCCAATCGCGTGAGACAGCCACATCGAAGCGGTCGTGCGGGTCTCGGTGATACACGAGGGTTAATGCGGCGGGCCTGTCAAACCCTGGCGGCACGCTTTCCAAAGCCGTGTCTTGCAACGCCGTGGGGATATCCATCGGGACCCGTTGCACGATGGTCGTCGCCTCGATGGTCGATGCGGGGCTGGCTGGCCCTTGGTCGCGTTCGTCCCGTTGAATCCATTCCACCCGAACGAGCTTTTTCGACAAGATCTCATACCGAGCCGAGGCCGACACCGTCGCCTTCACCAACGCGCCCAATTCGATGCCGGTTGTTTTCCCCGTTATCGAAATCTCGGCGAAGCCTTCGGCAACGCGCTCCAACTTCGCCGTGATTTCGTTGGAGATCAGAGCCTCGAACTGAGCCAAGGCTTGAATGATGTCATTTCCGATCTTCCACGACTCGCCCACGACACAGGAACGCTGCGGTAACAAACCGGTGATGCTGAGTGTCTCGAAATGCTGACTGACAACTTCGAGCTCATCGCGCGTCATGGGACCGGCTGGACTGTAGGTTAGAAATTGGTCTTTAACTCTCTGCGCGACAATGAGTCGGCGATCGTCACGAATCTGCCGCGTCACAGGTTGGCCGTCCACACGGACTTCCGCTTGGGCGGAATCGTAGTAGCGGGCCACCTTGGTCGGCATCCCGGACGGACCTGATTCAAGAATCCGTTCCGAGAAGCGATGCGAGGCTCCAGCGGTCAGGGGAATCGAGACCGTTTTCCCCTCGCGGTTGACTCTCAGTTCGCCCTTCAGGTTCAACGATAATTCAAACCGATGACAGTCGCCTCGTCGGGCAGTTTCGACCAATTCGTAGGACTGCGCCCCGGCCATCGACGCAACGAGGAGCGTCGTCATCCATCCTGCCATCATTTGCCAAATTGACATCCGTTAACTCCCAGTCGGCCCGAGCCGAAAATTTCGGAACATCGGTAGTTATCGGCCGGCGGTCGCTCGCCGTTGATCCAAAGCCGCGTATAAGTTGTCTCGGACTGCCGAACGGAAAGAATTTCAGCGGGAATGCGAAAAACGGGATAGAGTTGGATGTTTTGCCGCTGTTCTGGAGACACTCATGCCGGTGCAGACATCATGCCCATCGTGTGGTCAAAAACTGCGCGTGCCGGATGAACTTGTCGGACAATCCGTGAAATGTCCGAAATGCAGCTTTATTTTTGTCGCCAGTTTAGAGGAACAACCTGCGGGACCGCCACCCCGAGAAACTGCCTCGGAATCATCGTCGGAAAGGTATCAGCGGATCCCGGAGCAGCAGCAACCGGTCGCTTCAAGCCAAAGAGGATTAGGAGACGTCGACGATCGCTCAACCCGCCCCCGATTGGAGCCACATCGTGGTACGTTGATTCTGACCCTCGGCATCTTGGGAATCATCGGAATCGGTGCCCCGATTACCGGGATCATCGCGTGGATTTTGGGAAGTTCCGACTTGGGCAAGATCAAAGCGGGAATCATGGATCCAGAAGGCGAGGGCCAGACTCGCGCCGGGTGGATTCTCGGCATCGTCTCGTCGATTATGTGGCTGCTTGCCTTCGGAGGCTGCTGCTGTTTCTACGCTTTCGTGTTTATGGCGGCCGCTGCGAACTCGCCTTGATCTCCGTGGAGTCCGTCAGGTCGGCGTTGGAGGTTCAACGATCCGATCCTTCTGAGGATGGACTCGTTGCCAACTCGCGGCAGCGATCAGAAGGAGGGCGACGCAGACGTAAAATGCGGGGTCCCATTGGGCGCGGCCGAGATACCCCATCTGACCGCGCCACTCGGGGAATCGACCAAAGAAATATTGCGATGAAATTGCCCCAACGACTCCCACTCCGTTCATGAGTCCGAACAACGCTCCGATGTGAGGTCCGCTGACCTCGATCGCACAACTCCACCAGGCGCTTTGGGGCACAAACATTGCAAAAGACGAAGCGGCGGCAAAACAGGCGGAGACGATTGGCGATTCACTTCGCACCGCGAACACCAAGAGCACAGCAGCGCTGACGTGAGAGAGTGTGGCGGCCAACCGCCGACGGGCCAAGGGACGGACACTCTGCCGAGAGATGCGATCCAAAATGACCCCACCGCTGACCAAACCCAAGCCACCGCCGGCCAAAGCGAGCGACGCCAACCACCCCGAAGTTGCTAAGGAAACGCCGCGTGCCTCCTGCAGGTAGGTCGGGTACCAACTGAGATACAAGTAAGCGACAAAGGCGAGGCAAGTGACGATGAGGCCGAGGAGGAAAATAGTGCGATTTCCCGCTACCTGACGCCAGGGAATGGGTCGGTGATAACTCGGAGCCGCCTCGGTGCCGATCAGTTGCAACTCCCGCGAATTGATATTGGGGTGCTCAGCGGGCGAGTCGCGAAACCAGCACCAGAAAAGGGAGGCCCAAACGACGCCGACCAGTCCAAACAGGACAAATGCCTCCCGCCAGCCGACGGTGGCGATGATCTGGGCGGTCAAACCGGGTGATAAGCTGGCACCGGCCTGACCCGCCGCGAGCATCAGTCCCTGGACGCGGCCCCGTTCCCCGACTGGAAACCAGCGAGCAATGACCCGGGCGGCATTCGGGTAGGCCCCGGCCTCACCCGCGCCGAAAAGGAATCGCACCGTCAACAGCGAGGCAAAATTCCAACAGGCTCCGGTGAGCATCGTAAAAGCGGACCACCACAACACAATCCGGGTCAACACCCGGCGGGAGCCCATGCGATCTCCAAGCCGACCAGTCGGCATCTCGAACAGTCCGTAGGCCAAGGTGAATACCATCGTGACCCAAGTGGTTTGCCAGCGCTGGAGTCCGAGATCGGCCTCGATCGACTTGAGGGCTTGGCCCATGCACACGCGATCGAGATACAGGATGAACGACATGGCGCACAACAAGCCCAAGACGCCAAGCCGCGTTCGAGAGATCTCTGGGCGGGTCATGGTATGCCAATCTAGCAAAACGTAACGAGAAGGTCGAGAACTTAGGAAGGGCGGGAACTTACCCATTTCGGCGCCTTAAAATAACCGGGGGGAGCACGGCGGAGAACTTTTTCCATGTGGCCAGATGTACAGAAAGTGCAGGATTGTCTGGACCGAGCTCGTGCCGGTGACGAGCAGGCGTTGGACGAATTGCTGTCCCGTTGCCGGGAACCGCTCCGGCGTGCCGTCGGATTGCGCCTGGATCCGAAATTGGCCCATCGAGAGGATGCCAGCGACGTGGTTCAGAAAACCATGGTGGAAGCGCATCGCCGATTCCGCGATTATCTTCGCGACCCGAAGATGCCCTTCACGCTGTGGCTGAGGCACATCGCGCAGGACCGCATTATCGACACGCATCGCCGACACCAGGCTGCGGGCCGCCGCAGCATCGAACGCGAACAGCAAGAAGCAGCTGCCCTCGATGCCTCGTCGGTGATGTTGGTCGCGCAATTAATGGATCAGGAATTGACGCCGGCCTCGGCAGCGGTGCAACGGGAATTGACCCAGAAATTAGAAGAGGTGCTGACAACACTCGACGACGCCGACCGAGAAATCATCCTCATGCGGTATTACGAGCAAATGACGAATCAAGAGATCGCGGC
>CAKZUU010000044.1 GCA_937922175.1 uncultured Gemmataceae bacterium | reverse complement strand
CGAAACCTCGGGCCGCGTCGGGAGAGTAGCGGTGGCAAAGGGCGATCGATTGCTAGGTGAACGACGGCTCGAGGAATCTCGACGCCATGCCCGCGATCTGGTGCCCGCGGTCGTGGAGCTATGCCGGGCGGCGGGCTGGCAGGTCCGAGAATTGGATGGAGTCGTCGTCAGTATCGGACCGGGAAGCTACACCGGGCTGCGAGTGGGCATCATGTCCGCGAAGGTGCTGGCCTACGCGACCGGCGGTCGTGTCATCGCAATTCCCACGTTTCACGGCATCGTCGAGCAATCCGCGAAGGAGGCCTCCACCGTCGTCGTTCTTGCTGATGCCCAACAAGGCCGGCTCTACGCTCAGCGATTCCACCGCGACCAGGAGGAGTGGCGGGAACAAGCGATGCAGATCGTCGAGGCGAGCGTGTGGCGTCAGACGCTGACACCCGAGGTTTGGGTCAGTGGTCCGGGGTTGTCGCTCGTGGAGAACGACCTCTCGCCCAACCAACCGCAAGTGCCCCTGGCGGATCGGGAGGTGCGAGCCGAGACATTGCTTCGCCTGGGCATCGGGCGCTGGCGGCGAGGTCAATTCGCCGATTACTGGACACTCGAACCGCTTTACCTTCGCCCGAGCAATGCGGAAGAAAACTGGCGGCATCGCTCGGGCGTGCGCTAAGCACTCCCCGCCCGCGGTCGCGGAGCCGTCCGCACGAATCCAAGGTCTGATCGCGTCGCCGTTCGCCGTTTCAGCGGGTCATGCCGAGTCGAGCTCGCGCCAAGGGTTGAGCGCTCGGCATCGTCGGGGCGGGGGCGGGTCGGCCTGGAGGCGGAGAGACCACGGGGGGGACCGAGTAGCTATCGTACACTGGTCCACCATCACAACAGGCGGGTCCACCGAGTTCGCACGGGCTGCACATGGCATCGTAGTAGCCGTTCCCCCACCACCATCGGCGGAACAGGTAGGGTCGGTGACACCAGCAGCACCCTTCGGCGAGCAAAGTGGCGAGCAAAATCGAACCCAGGACGAGTGAACGCATCCTCATGTTCCACGCTCCTTGGACCGAGTCCGCCTGACGGCCGCCCTGCCGACTCGCCGATCCCTCGACGAGGAGAGGTTCCTTCGGATCGCCTTGCGAACTCGGCAAAAGACTCCTTCTGTTGGTCACGCGGTGGCATCCAGCCACCCAGTTCCGTGATGGAGCTGGGGTGACCCTTCGCTGGCAATTATGCGCGGAGCTTTCGTGTCGGCCAAAAAATCACGCGGTGATTTCCCTGGAATCGTCGCGGAATTTTTGCCGTTTTTTCTGGGCAGGGAACAGAGCCAAGCTCGAACTGTTCGCCGGGAAGTGCCCGAAAGCCCGACGGAAGGGGCGGCCCCGATCCGACGAATCGGTCGGGGCCTGGGATTCGCCTCAAGTTCACGGACAGGGAGGCGGGCAGCACCCGCTTTCGACAACCGTTGGCACCGCCACGGCCGGGAGCAACGCCGGACGATCGTTGCATTCCGATCGGCGATAACTGCTTCGCCGGAAGAAGCAACCGCTACTGACTGCCGTCGCCAGAAGCAACACGCCAAACACCAGCAATCGCAACCGCATTCCAACCTCCTCGGCAAAAAGATGACGGACGACCGGGACCTGGGCGGAACGACCGCGGGTTGCCGTCGCCACGGAACTCCGGCTCCGGAGGGATTGTTTCGGGCGTGCCAGAGACCGACTCCGAGCGGCCAATTTTCCCTGGCCCGCCGAACCCTTCGTTCCAAGTTAGATTCGCTTACTCGAAGAAACAATGGCTTTCGGCCTGATCGGCGAACTTGAATCAATTCGAACATCCGGTCGTCCGTTTTGCGAAAAAACGTCGTATCGTAGCGATTAGATCGATTGTCGCATTCTGACCGAGAGCAACGGCGATGCCCGCTCCGTTTTTCGATGTCCGTATGAAAGGATTCCGGGATCGGCTTGATGTCACCGCCGCTTGGGCGATCCTCGACGCTCGCACTTCACGTCTTCCGCCTCAACTTTGCCCGACGACAGAAGCGGCCGGTCGCACCTTGGCCGACTCGGTGATGGCTGAGTTGGACATCCCGCCCTTTGATCGTGCGGCGATGGATGGCTACGCTGTTCGCGGCGAAGATACGTTCGGAGCCACCCCGTACTCACCCATCGAATTAGCGGTTGTTGGCACCGTCCTCCCGGGACGACCCTTTAACCAATCCATTCAGCCATCTCAAGCGGCTCGAATCATGACGGGTGCACCGATGCCTGGAGGCGCCGATGCCGTGGTGCCGGCGGAGGTCGCGGAAGAGGCCCAGGGTGTGGTGCGGATTTGCGAGGCTGTCAGTCCCGGCCGACACGTCGGCAAACGGGGAGAGGATATTTCGGTCGGTCAACAGGTTCTGTCGGCCGGCCGCCGACTTCGACCGCAAGACATCGGCGTGTTGAGTTCGCTTGGCGTCCGGGAGGTGGCGGTGATTCGCCGGCCCACCGTTGATATCTTCGCCACCGGCGACGAGTTACTCCCGGCCGGGTCGCGTCCGCAAGCTTATCGGATTGCCGACAGCAACACTCCCATGCTGGTCGCCTTAGTTCGCCGCGATGGGGGCGAGGTTCGACGCGTCCAATTACTTCCCGACGATCCCGCCTGCTTGCGCCAAGCGTTGATCGAGGGCGCCAGCGATGTCGTCCTCATCTCGGGCGGCTCATCGGTGGGGCAGGAAGATCACACGCCTCGCCTCATCGCGGAACTCGGCGAATTGCCGATCCATGGCTTGGCTCTTCGGCCGGCCAGCCCAGCCGGGGTCGGCTTCCTGCCAGGCCGGGTCGTGTTCCTTCTGCCCGGCAATCCCGTCTCTTGCTTATGCGCTTACGACCTTTTGGCCGGGCGGACTCTCCGCCTGATGGGGGGACGCTCCCCTGAGCTCCCCTACCTTCGGCGACGTTGGCCTCTCGCCAGCAAAATCACATCGGCCCTTGGCCGGCTCGATTATGTCCGAGTCAAAATCACCTCTCAGGGCGTTGAACCGCTGGCCGTCAGTGGTGCCTCGCTTCTGAGTACCACCACCAAAGCGGACGGCTTTGTCCTCGTCGATCCCGATTGTGAGGGACATGCGCCAGGTGAAGAGGTGGATGTGTGGCTCTACGATTCTGTCGTCCCGACGTGATGTTCCCCGCAACCCCTTCGAGAATCGTCACCGAGAGCGGAATATGTCGTTGCGAGAACAGCAACAATTCCTGAACGTTCTGGATCGAGACGAGGCGGAGCGCCGCTTTCTCGCCGTGCTCGATCTATCACCACTCGAGGCGGAGTTGGTCCCCCTGGAACAGGCTTGGCAGCGAGTGTTGGCCGAAGATCTCGTCGCCCCGATCGACGTGCCCGCTTTCGATCGGTCGAATGTCGACGGGTTTGCGGTTCGAGCCGAAGACACATTTGGCGCGACCGAAACGCACCCACGGCGGTTAGGTCGATTCGGACAAATCGTCCGCATGGGGCAGCCGCCAACCTGGTCGCTTCCGACGCAAACGGCGGCAGCGATTGCGACCGGCGGGATGCTGCCGCGCGGAGCCAACGCCGTTGTCATGGTCGAGGATACGTGGCTCGACGGAGATGAGGTCTGCATTCGACGGCCGGTCGTTCCTGGAGCGAACGTCAGCTTCGCCGGCAGCGATATCGGCCGCGGCGAAACGGTTTTGTACCGTGGCGAACTATTGGGCATTCGAGATACCGGCGTTCTGGCGGCGCTGGGTCTCCGCCACGTCCAAGTTGTCCGCCGACCCCGAGTCGCCGTGATCTCGACAGGAGATGAACTGGTTCCTCCGGGCCAGCCTCTCCCCTTGGGTCAGGTCTATGACAGTAACATGACGGTGCTCGCCGACGCTGTCCGCGAGGCCGGGGGCGAGCCTCTCCGCCTGGGAATCGTTCCCGATGATGTGACTCAGTTGAAAACGGTCGTTCAGCACGCCATCGAATCGTCCGACGTGGTTCTTCTCTCGGGCGGGACTTCCAAAGGGATCGGCGATATTTCTTACCGCGTCGTCGCCTCACTCGGACCTCCCGGCATCGTTGCCCACGGCATCGCCTTGAAACCGGGAAAACCTCTCTGTTTGGCGGCCGTCGCTCAACCGAATCGACGAGTCATCCCGATCGCCGTTCTGCCCGGATTTCCGACCTCCGCCATCTTGACGTTCCACGAATTTATCGCTCCCGTCATCCGGCGATTGGCCGGACATTCGGAGACGGCGCCTCGGACCATCGTTGCCCGAGTGCCCACCCGGATCAACTCTGAACGTGGTCGAACGGAGTATCTGCTGGTTTCCTTGCTCGACTCAGCAGATCCCCCCACGGCGACACCACCCGCTGATGACCCGCACCGCAAGGTTCGTTGGTCGGCCTATCCGCTGGGCCAAGGCTCCGGCTCAGTTACCGCATTTGCTCGGGCGGACGGCTTTGTCGTGATCCCCCGACAGCGCGAGTACCTCGAAGCCGATGAATCAACTCACGTCCATCTGCTCGATGCCACCATCCAACCGGTTGACCTGGTTGTCATCGGCAGCCAATGCCCCGGGTTGGACTTCATCTTGGGGCGTCTCCGCAGGCTTGGCTTCTCATGCAAGTTCCTCGCCGTCGGAAGCATGGCAGGCTTGGAGGCGGCCCGACGTCACGAGTGCGACCTCGCGGGAATCCATCTGCTCGACCCCGAGAGCGATCAGTACAATCGACCGTTCGTCGACGATAACCTGCGGTTGATTCCCGGGTATCAGCGATTGCAGGGGCTTGTTTTCCGACGGGGTGATCGGCGATTCACCGACAAGACCTTGGACGAAGCGCTGCTGTCGGCCACCACCGACGCCGATTGCTTTCTGGTGAATCGGAATCGCGGCAGCGGCACCCGCCTCCTCATCGACCGACTCCTCAAGGGGCAGCGACCCCCGGGATATTGGAACGAAACCCGTTCGCACCATGCCGTGGCGGCGGCCATCGCTCAAGGTCGAGCCGACTGGGGACTTGCCATCGCCCCGGTGGCCCAGGCCGTCGGGCTTGAGTTCCTGTCCGTCCGCGCCGAGCATTATGATTTCGTCGTCCCTCGATCGCGATGGGAACGTCCCGCCGTGGTCGCTTTTCGACAGTTGTTGTCTGATCCGGCAATCCGAAACCACTTGAATCAATCAGGCTTTCGCTGCGACTAATATGCGAGTCACCTCCCTGCCTCAATTCGCTCGTCATCTGAACCGGGTCACGGAAGTCGCGTCCATTCTCTCGAAATATGGCTTGGCCGATTGGGTCGATCGTCTGGACATCGGCCTTTTGCGCGGGCTATATCGACGGACCATCCACCGGTCCCTCGCCGATCTGACGACCGAGGTCCGCGTCCGTTTGGCCCTGACGGAATTGGGCACCACCTTCATCAAGCTCGGGCAAGTGCTCTCCACTCGCCCTGATCTTGTCGGACGTGCCTTAGCCGATGAACTCACTCTGCTGCAAGCCAATGTCCCGGCCGATCCTTCCGATGTCGTTCGCGGCATCATTGAACGCGAATTGGGCCAGTCCATCCAGGAGCTTTTCCTCGAATTCGATGATCAACCGCTCGCATCGGCTTCCATCGCACAGGTCCATGCGGCCCGGCTGAAGGACGGCACATCGGTCGTGCTCAAGGTCCAACATGCCGAAATCCTGTCTCGCATCCGCACCGATCTGGAGATCCTTCGCGGACTCGCCGAGCGAGCCGAGTCTTACATCGACGAACTCCGACCCTACCAACCCAGCGCCATTGTCCGGGAATTCGAGCGGATCCTCAACCGAGAATTAGATTTTCTCAGAGAGATGAGACACTTGGAACGTTTCCGCAACGCGTTCTCCGGAGATCCTCGCGTCTCGTTCCCCAAACCCCACCCCGAACTCTGCACATCGAAAGTGCTGACGATGGATCGCCTGAAGGGGGTGTCGTTCGGCGAGTTGCCCCGGCGATTGGCCCCCGAGGATGCCAACCAATTGGCTCGCGACGGAGCCCGAGTCTTCCTGGAGATGATTTTCCGCGACGGTTTCTATCATGCCGACCCCCACCCCGGCAATCTCGTTCTGTTGCCTCAGGGTGCAATCGGTATCCTCGATGCGGGAATGGTCGGACAATTACCGCCGACGCTCCGCGACGACCTGACCGACCTGCTTTTTGCGATCGGCTCCGGCGACCCGGGGGAAATGGTCGCTATCCTCACGCGCCTCAGTCAACCATCATCCGTCCCCGACCCCGATGCGTTCGCTGCGGATGTCGCCGACTTCCTCTCCTATTATCAAGGAGTTCCCCTCAATCGCCTGGATATCAGCGCCGCCTTGAATGAAATCATTGAATTGGTCCGACAGCACCATCTCATCCTCCCGACGGGCATCGCCTTGCTGCTCCGCGTCTTAGTCGTTCTTGAGGGAACCGCACGCCTGCTCAAACCGGATTTTCGGCTCAACGAAGTCATCGATCCTTTTCGTCAACGGCTGCTGGCCGAGCGGTTTTCGCCGTGGCGACAGTGGAAGCGGCTGCGCGACGTGCTGAAGGACTACCAAA
>CAKZUU010000043.1 GCA_937922175.1 uncultured Gemmataceae bacterium | reverse complement strand
CCGATTTCGGATCCCGCGGGTCATTCGTTTGGGAAATCGACCCGACCATCCGCGAGTGCGTCTGACGCGCCGGACGACACCGCCCTGTTGTGGGGCATCGATCTGTTCAATCATGGCTACTACTGGGAGGCCCACGAAGCGCGGGAAGGGTTGTGGCATGAAGCGGGGCGGCGAGGTCCTGCGGCCGATTTCTTCAAGGGTTTGATCCAATTAGCCGTCTCAGGCGTGAAATATTACGAACGACGGGATGAGGGAATGCGTCGGCATGCGGCTCGAGCAGCGGAGTTGCTCCGATCGCTCGCCGATCCCGTCGCCTTCGGATTGTGTACAGCCGAATTGATCGAGTTGGCGGAGTCGATTGCCGCGAACGGCTGGCCCGATCCGCCTCCCATCGTTCGGTACGACGGCTCTCCGTCGCCATTCCGCCTTGCCGACATCGAAAACGCCGGGCAACAATAACCATGTGAGGGGAACACCGCAGCGATTGTCGAGGTCGTTTCCCGTAAAGCTGTCCCCAAACGAGCGGAAGTGCGGTGATGATGAAGGCGTCGTTGAAAGAAGCGGTGGGGCGCTTGTTACCACGGGTCGCCACGCCGGGTCAATACCTGGGTGGAGAGGTGAACAGTGTGGCGAAGGATCACCGGCAGGTGCGGGGGAAGCTTTGCTTGGCGTTCCCGGACACGTACACGCTGGGAATGAGCCACCACGGTTTGCAGGTTCTCTACAGCACGATCAATGCCGACCCGCAATGGGCCTGCGAACGGGCATTCGCCCCGTGGCTGGATTTTGAGCGCGAACTCCGGGATCACGGCTTGCCCCTCTACTCGTTGGAGACGTTCACCCCCTTGCGGGACTTTGATGTGGTAGGCTTTAGCCTACAGTATGAAGTCTGTTACACGAACGTTCTGACGATGCTCGATTTGGGGGGCATTCCGTTGGAGTCCCGCGAACGGGACGATCGCCACCCACTGGTCATCGCTGGTGGACCGGGCGCTCAGAACCCGGAGGTGTTGGCCCCCTTCATTGACGTCTTCGTCATCGGTGATGGCGAAGAGAGCTTGCCCTGGATCATGGACAAGTGGATGACCTTGAAGGAGCGGGGTGGGAAGTCCCGAGAGGAGATGATCGCGGAGTTGGTCGGCAGCGTCGATTGGGCGTATGCGCCGAGGTTCTACGAGCCGGAATATCACGCCGATGGAACCCTTGCCGCCATCAATCGAACGCGGAGCGACGTACCCCGGGAAATCATGTCCTGCACCATCAGCCGGGATTTCGACTCGTACCCGTTACCAACGCGCCCGATCGTGCCCAACGTGGAGGTGGTCCACGACCGCATTTCGATCGAGATCATGCGGGGCTGCCCGTGGCAATGCCGCTTCTGTCAGTCCACGACCATTAAACGCCCCCTGCGGGTCCGTCACGTCGAAACGATCGTCCAAGCAGCATTGGAGAGCTACCGCAACACGGGCCTGAACGAGATCAGTTTGTTGAGCCTTTCGACGAGCGATTACCCCTACTTCGAAGAATTGGTTCGGCGGATGCACGAGGTGTTCGGCCCGCTGGGCGTCAACGTGTCGTTGCCCAGTCTGCGGATTAATCATCAACTCCGGAGCGTACCGAAGTTGATGGCCGGAGCGAGGAAGGCCGGCCTGACGTTAGCGCCCGAGGTGGCCCGAGACGACATGCGCGAACAGATTCGCAAGAAAATCAAGAACGACGATCTCTACGAGGGCTGTCGGGAAGCGTTTCGCAACGGTTGGCAGAGGGTGAAATTGTATTTTCTTTGCGGACTTCCCGGCGAACGAACAGTCGATCTGGACGGCATCGTCGAGATGGCAGAAACCATCGCGCAGATCAGCAAGGAAGAGACGGGACGCTATCGCGACGTGACCGCGAGTGTGTCGAATTTCGTACCCAAGCCTCACACGCCTTACCAATGGAACGGCATGCAGACGCGCGACTATCTGCGTTGGGCCGGGCAGTATCTGAAGCAGCGCCGCCGGCGGAAAGCCGTCCATATCAAGCAGCATGACGTCGAAATCAGTTTGTTGGAGGGGGTGCTGACTCGTGGCGATCGCCGCATCGCACCCGCACTGATGGAGGCTTGGCGACGAGGGTGCCGCCTGGATGGTTGGAGCGAGTGTTTCCGGCCAGCTGTCTGGTGGCAGACGTTCGCGGATCTGGGAATCGACGTCGAATGGTATTCGCAGCGTCCACGGCCTCTGAGCGAGGTTCTGCCCTGGGATCACATCAATATCAAGAAAGGCCGCGACTATCTGGAGAAAGAACAGAAACGGAGCGTCATCCAATTGCAGGTGATGGCGGACGCTCGATAAAGAATCGGCTTCTCCCCTCGCCGCGCTCGGGGTCGTCATTTTGCTCCAAGTCCTTTTCCGTGCTATGAGTTCATAGGCGGCGTGCCAGGACCATTCCCTTGGGCGTCCTCGAGTGCTCCAGCCGAGCTGGGTCATTCGGCATGCCCCCCACCGCGTCGTCATGGGACAAGAGATCGAGCGCCCGTGGCTGAGCGGCAGAAGGTGTTGCACAAATTGGAAGCGGCGCAATGTATCCACTCAACGTTGTGCTCGTTGGCTGCGGCGGCGACCTGCTTCAACTTCTTCGGCTCGAGCTATCCGTGCACGGTGTTCGCATCGAGGCAGAATATTTAGGTGTCGAAAGCGCCATCGCTGGATGGCGAACAGCGGAGTCCAGCAAAACCACAAGCAAGAACGGAATTGGCCGATCGAGTCGAGCAAACTCGACCGATTCGAGCAAGCGGCTCTTTATTGTCCATCTTGACTCGGCCCAAGAACTCCCGGCGATCAAACGACTGAGCAGTTTTTTCCCCGGCCATCCCATCCTGCTTTTGATCGACGCCCGCGGCAACGCCAACATACCGATCATGGCCATGCGCATGGGGGCCAGCCAGGTCGTCACGTTACCTCTTCAAGCCGATGATTTCAAATTGGCACTCGATTGCATTGGCAACCAGTTCGGACTGCCCAGCAAGAATCAGGTCATCGCCGTGGCGGGGGTCACCGGCGGATGTGGAGCCACCACCTTGGCGATTAACATCGCCTTTGAAATTTCCCAGGCCCATCCCGATGTCCGGGTCGCGCTCGCAGAGTTGTCGCTCCAGATGGGCAAGTTGCCGCTCTATCTGAACGTCGAGCCACAGTACACGACCTACGATTTGCTCAAGGAAATTCATCGCATTGACTTGTACTTCATGCAGCAAGCGCTCACCCCGATCGTGGATCGCTTCAGCATTCTTGCCGGGCCGTACCAAACCGTGACACCGCTGGCTGTCTCGTCCGCCGACGTGCTGCTCTTGATTGAATGCTTGCAACAACTCGCGGACATCATCGTCTTGGATGTACCGTGCACGTACGATTCCATCTACTTCGACACGTTGATCGCTTCGGACAAGGTCGTTCTGGTCGGGGAACAAAAAGTCCCATCAATTCGCGCTTTCCAGATGGTCACCGACAAATTGGAGGGCAAACCGGTACAATTGCTGCTCAATCGCTATGACCCGGACCTCGCCGGCTTTGGTCTGAATCGCTTGAAGACCATGTTGAACAACGAAAACATGATGACGGTCTGTTCCGATTACGCTTCGGTGAGCACCGCGGTGAACCAAGGTCTGCCCCTGCGTTTGCGGGAACCCCGAAGCAAAGTCTTAAACGACATCCACCAGGTCGCGATGAAACTCGTACCCGTCCAAGCCGAATCCGACACGAAAACGCGCCAATCCAGCGTTTTTGGTGGCATCATTCGCGCGTTGGGCATCTCTCGTTCGTGAGCGGCCCGAATTTGACTGGACGGCAACCGTCTCTTTCGCCGAATCGGCAAGAAGAGAGGTTGTTCCTGCCATGACCACGCCGCTCCTAGACCTGCATCAAGATATCAAGGCCTTCCGTCACTATCTCTCGACGGAGCGAGGGGCCGCGACCAACACACTATTGGCATACGGTCGCGATCTCGAACATTTCGCTCTGTGGGTGGCCGAAGGGCATCTGCGCGACTATCGCCGACCCACACTAGCCGATTTCAGTCGATACCTTTCTCGGCTGCGGGAAGATGGCTTGCAACCTAGCAGCATCGCTCGGCACCTGGTGGCGTTGAAGGTCTTCTTTCGCTTCCTTCGACTGGAACAGCAGACCGCCTCAAACGTCGTCGAATTGCTCGCCTCCCCGACACTCTGGGAGCGGATCCCGCAAGTGCTTTCGCCCGAGGCCGTCGAGAAACTTCTGGAGGCGCCGAAGCCCACCGATCGTTTCTTCCTCCGCGACCGTGCATTGCTGGAAACTCTCTATGCGACCGGTTGCCGCGCCTCGGAAGTGGTCGGTTTACGATTGGAAGACATCCATTTAGAGGCCGCCTTCATTCGGTGCATCGGCAAAGGGCGGAAGCAGCGCGTCGTGCCGTTGGGTCGGCCTGCTTTGGCCGCTCTGAAAACTTACCTGACCGAGTTTCGCCCTCGACTCGTGCGCGGTGCAGAAACGCCTTGGGTCTTCGTCAGCCGTGGCGGGAAAAAGCTATCCCGTGAAATGTTATGGGTGATCGTCAAAAAATATGTCCGACGCCTCGGACTCCCCGGGAAAGTCAGCCCGCACACGCTCCGACATAGTTTCGCCACGCATGTCTTAGCGGGCGGAGCCGACCTCCGCATCGTCCAAGAATTTCTCGGGCACTCCAACATTCGCACGACTCAACACTACACCCACGTGGATCGAGAGCGCCTTCGCCTCATTCATCGACAATTTCACCCGCGAGCCAAGTGAGACTCTCTCGCACCTCGTCGTTCCAGCGCGAGGCCGCGACGAAACGTCGGTTCGTCGAGAATCACAGCGGGGGAACTCAGCGGAAGCCGTACTTCGTCGGATCCACGAACAGCGGCGGGTTGGCGGCATCTCGTCTTTTGCTCACCCGTTCGCGCCGCATCTCAAACGCCTTATCGATAAACTGCACAATCCGTTCGACCGTCGGAAGCCCTTTCTGTCCCGTGAGCGCAATGCCACGAAGTGAGGTTCCCTCGATCGGGATTT
>CAKZUU010000042.1 GCA_937922175.1 uncultured Gemmataceae bacterium | reverse complement strand
GCGACGAAGGCGTCTGCCTCGCTACAGAGGCACATCACTATGGCAAGCGCCATCATCGCCCCAATGGCGATGGCGGGATAGGAGCTCGAGAAGGCAGCGATCTCCGACATGTTAATCGTTTGACGTGCCAACGATGTCAAGATCGCACCCAAGGTTAAAAAAATGGTGATGTCCATAAAATCGTGCAGCGCGGTCTCAGAGATAGCTCCCATTCGGGTCCATAGGGAGCGTCTTGTTTTGCCCTCACCTTCTTCCTCGTGTCGATGGTCGTGCAAGGATCTGGGAGGAATCGCACTCGGCTGAAGCAACGAAAAACCATAACGACGAAATAAAACGAACTCGACAATCGAAGCCGTCGAAACAGCGACGACATATGCTAACGCCAAACGCATGGCGATGATCTGATAACCGCCTTTCGCCCAATGGTCTTTGAACGCCACCCATGTGCTCAGGGCGACCACGCCGTTGATCACAGGACCGGCAAGCATGTAGGCGATGGAGCATCCCAAAGGCAGCCCCTTCCGAAGCATCCGTCTCATCACAGGAACGATGCCACATTCGCACATTGGGAAAACCACCCCCAGCAACGCGCTAAGGGCGATGGCGAGGAAGCGGTTTTTCGGCATCACCCGGCCGAAGAACTGTTGGGGCACGACCTCTTCCAAAACCCCAGCAATCAACGAACCCAACATGATGAAGGGGAACGCTTCATAGAAAACACTGAGGAAGTCGATGATGAAATCTTTAACTTCGTTCACTTCGCAAGGCTCACGTTTGAGGATGACAGAAGGCTGCGATTATATCACACGTCGAGCAATGAGATAATTCGTCGGCAGCATCGATCACGCCATCGTCGTGCGACGCCATCCAGCTACCAAAGTGGATGCAGCAAAGCACAATACATGCAAGACGACGATATATCCACTCGGGCCAGGGCGATATATTTGGTTTCGGATGGTAATCCCCGCCTCGAAACTCATCCAAATTCCGATCAAACCAGTACCAATACTCAAGCCGATAGTCCACCAAACCATTTGTCCAAGATTGCGGCTGAGGTTAACCGCAGTTGCTGCGGGGACGATAATCATGGCATTGACTAATAATATACCCACTGACTGAATCGAGATATTGACAATCAAAGCCAGAAGGATGATGAAGAGATAATTCTGGAATCGAATGGGGATTCGGCGGGAGCGCGCCAAGCTGGAATTGAAGCTCGCAAAAACAAGATCATTGTATTTCGTCAAAAGGATCACAAAGGTGAGAATGGTTAGAGACAACAACCAAAGGAGATCGGTTTCGGTGACGAAATTGACGCTACCGAAAAGATAGAATTCGGCCGTCTTGTTGGTGAAGAAGCGTAAAGCTCCGAAGAGAATTGCGCCGAGGCCGATGGCCCCAGCGAAGAAGACACCGATGACAGTATCGCTGGTCAATTCCGTCCTCTCTCGGACAAAGGTAATGGCCAAACCGAAGATGATGCCAGAGACGATCATGATAAGGGGGAGAAGCCATTCAAGACGGTCATCACTTGCGCCAGTGAAGATCGCGGTGAGGATACCCAACGCGATGCCGGCAAATGAACAATGGGCGAGGGCATCACTGAAGAAGGCCATGCGATTGCCGACGACCAAGGCGCCAATGCTGCCGCAAACCAAACTAATTAGAATCAACGCGGTGGTTCCGAGCACGACAAATTCTTCCGTGCCCAGCGCCGTGGCGACTTCGTGCACCAGTCGCTCGAGCCAGGTTGTCATGAGTGATCCTTCGAAACGTGGCGTGGTAGATTCCGAAAAAGTTGTTCCATCAGCGACATGGCCTGCTGAGCTTGAGTCTCGGTCAGAATCAGCGGAGGGGCGACTCGCAGAACTTTCTTCGCCAACGGACCTAAGAGATGAATCCCAACGCCATCGTTACCTCGGTAACAGATTTCGACGGCATCGTTGGCCCAATCGGAGGCTGAGCGACCCGCCCAATCACGCATTTCGACGCCCCAGACCATTCCCCCCCGTTCGCCCCGCACATAGACGACGAACGGCAGATCCTTGAGGCGAAGAAGGCCGGCTTCGATGATGGCGGAGGTTTGGCGAACTTGAGCTAGCAGATTTGGATTTGCCTCAAAGCAATCGAGAGTCGCCAGGACGGCCGCACACGATAGGGGATTTGCGCTCCATGTGTCGGAACCTTCGCCGTAGGATAATGAGCTGAAGAGGTCAGCCCGACCGACGGCAGCGGCCACCGGCACTCCATTACCCAAACCTTTGCCGAGGACCACCACATCGGGTTCGAGACGATATGTCTCGAAGGCAAACATGTCGCCGGTTCGGCCAAAATTGGATTGGACCTCATCGAGAATAAAGACGATGTCATGTTCTCGACAAAACTCTTGCAAGGTCTGCAAATACTCGAGATGGGGGTGATAACTGCCACCGCCACCCAAGTAGGGCTCAGTGATCAAGACGGTCAGGTGACGGCCAAATTGTCGCCAAAGTTGCTCCAACTCGTTTCGATAGGGCGTGCGATCGAACCTGGTGTCCCGTTGAGAGACGTCGCGACACTCCTCCATCGGAAAACTGATGAAGCGCACCCGAGGATCACGCTCGGGGTCCGTCTCGCTGCCGGTAACGGCGCCGGCAAGTCCCTTTTTCCCGTGGAAGCCATAACGGGTGGCGATGATCATACAGCGCGAGCGGTCGCGAGCTAAGGCGGCCCAGAGAGCTTTTTGGATGGCTTCGGATCCCGAGGCCGCCCATAGCACCTGCTCCAGACGCCGACCACCAGGGCGCGATTGCAGCAGATGTACCAACCTCCGCGAAGCGTCCGCCTCGACCGGAGAAACCGCGTTGTAAGCGGTCAAGGGCAGGGCAGGGAATGTTTCTCGTCGCTCGGACACTTCGTTGGTCCAACCCATGTACTGCTGGAATTGACGCATCCACGAGCTATTGTTGTGCCCCAGGTTCGCCACCAGAACGCCTGAGGTGAAGTCAAACAGCCGGCGTCCTTCCGGCGTCCAATGAAACACCCCCTCGCTTCGGGCCAAAACCGCCAAGGACGGCGTGAACGTCCGTTGGGAGCGTGGCTCAAATCGCTCAATCACGGTACGCCATTCGTTTGATTTCAGTTCGTCGGGATGTTGAATCGGTTGCGCGGAGTGCATTCAGAAATCTCGCCGTCTGCGAAAAAATGTTGAATCTCACACTCGTCCTGCGTACAGGATCGTGGACTCAGAGCGTCCGGGGATTCGCAAAACAAGGCCTCCCTGCGGGTCGTTGACGACGACCTGCGATCCGGGTTCGCCGTCGGCCTGTCGGGCGAGGATCGCCTCCAGAGCTTGCACCATCGCCACCACCCGGCGATCGGATCGAAGGTCATTGTATTCCAAAGAGGACATCGCCCGGAAACGCTTCGCACGCTCGGTCGAGGGGCCGCCAAATTCAACGTATGCGACCTCCTCGAAGAAGCGCTGGATCACTTCGAGACCGTAGCCGCGTTGGCGTCGCTCTCCCCAGGGTTCCTCAACCAGGGCGTTGTAATGATGATTGGGAGTGCTTTTCATTTCATTCGGTGTCCGACCTTCGACAGTCACCTCCACGCCACGCTTCCGCTGATGGGCATTCCACATGCCGTTATCGAACCGAAACTGAACCTCCTGCTCAACATAGCCGGGGAAATTGTCGGGTGTAACCCACGAGGTGTGAATGTCGAATGCCGCCTCACGACCGTCGGGGTAGCGATAGACGACTTGCGTCTGCACGGAATCCCAGGTTCGGCCATCCACGGGGCCAACCAGACCGCGTTGACCCGTGGCCGACACGCGGGCGAGGCTCCACTCCGGCCCAAAAGTGAAGTCGATCAGCTTCAAGTAATGGACCGCGACGTAGGTGGCCGGATTTCTCCCTTGGATCCACTCCGCGAACTGTTGGGTGCTAATCGACTTCGGCTCCAAAAGCGAGCAGTAACCGTGATTCACATGTCGCAAGACACCATCTCGAACCAGTGTCCGTAGTCTTTTGTGGTCCGGATCTGCTAGCTTGTGGTACACGACCTTCGCGAGAAGTTGGCGTTCATCGGCTAAGCGAACCAGCTCGTCCAGTTCCTGTAAGCGCAGCACGGACGGCTTCTCGATCAAGACATGTTTGCCCGCCTGAAGGGCCAATCGGGCCGCGTCAAAGTGCCGATCATCCGGCGTCGCGACGCAAACGACATCGACGCCGGATTCGACCAATTGATCGCACGATCCGGGTTCGATGAAACTTTGAAAGTCGCTCAGGCAGCCCGTTTGTTTGAGTCGCTCCGCCCGACGACCGGTTCGGGTCGCGACCGCCGCCAATGAGACCTCGACCAGACCGAAATCCCGTCGAAACAGCCCCGTTTGGCGTAGCTGCTCAAGCACAGGTCGATACGTCTCGTCAAAAATCATCCCCAGCCCGATCATGCCGACTCGGATGATTCGGTCTCGCTGTGCCGTAGGCGTCGAACCAATTACCGATGGCTGTGACATCGTGTCGATCCAACGGGGTGTGGTGGGGCTGCAGTGATGTGGAACGGTTTAACGACACGGCACACGCGGGTCAATGGCGGGCAGTGGCCGGTGGCGACGAAATCAAACATAAGGGAGATTATCGGACGTCTCGCGAGCCGTCGCCGATCAAACGCCCTCGAGGCGCCCACCGGTACAACGTCCGATAATCGCCGTTATGTTCAATTTCGTCTACAGAAGTCATGCCGACCGTCACCCCGTCTATCAAGCGAAAAGCCCGGGATTTCTCGGGCATTTTGCACTTGCCCTGGGCTTCCGAGTTTCGGTACGATGCCCAACCGAGATTGAAGGTCCGCAAAGCAGGAGGCAGAAGCGGTCCGTGAGCGCCCGTCGTCACCAATGGCTCGAAGGTTTGCTGGTCGTCTCGGCGGGGATCGTCGGATCGGCTTTGATCTTGTCATCGTCGACTCGGGTGGGGGGAACTTTCGACGAATACTTTTACCTTGATGCGGGATTGGAAAGCTGGCGCACGGGGAGCAATGCTCGTTTGCTCGCTGCGGGCACCATGCCCCTGCCGATCGATGTGGTCACCTTGCCGGTTTACGCTTGGGA
The DNA here is from genome assembly GCA_937922175.1 of uncultured Gemmataceae bacterium. Lineage (GTDB taxonomy): Bacteria > Planctomycetota > Planctomycetia > Gemmatales > Gemmataceae > CAKZUU01. Next base: position 2,967 of record CAKZUU010000042.1, on the reverse strand, counting down.
GCAACACCGAGGACAACCGTGGCAGATTCAAGCGGAGTACCCTGCCCTCTTGAAACTCGCCCGAGCCCCGACGCTCCTGTTCTGGTGGCTCATCCTCGTGCTGGGTTGGTGGATCACGCGAAAGGCAGCTGGTCGAAAAGCCGGCATCGCTGCGGTCGGGTTCTTAAGTTTGGAGCCGAACCTCCTGGCTCACGCTGGTCTGGCGACGACGGATGTGGCCTTCACGGCTTGCTTGTTGCTCTTCGCGTTCCTCTATGCTCGGGGTCGGAGTCGGTCTCTCTTTCACCGACTCGTTCTTCCATCGGTTGCCTGCGGACTGGCGTTTTCGGCCAAGGCGTCGGCCATCCTATTCGTCCCCCTCGTCGTGTTGGCGATCGAAATTGGCTCGACGTGCGAATTTGCCTCGTCGTGGCAAATCGATTCGAGGTGGAAGCGGATCGTCGACACACTACGTCGGCGATCATTCTGGACGAAAGCTTTGGCCATTTACTTTCTTGGCGTCGCTTTGGCGTACCTTTATTGCGGATCGGACTGGCAGGTTCATCCAAAAATTGTCGCAGCGGCCTCGGAGCTTCCTCCGGGTCGGCTTCGACAGATTAGCCGATGGGGGGCCGAACATCTTCGGATTTTCCACAATGGTGGCGTGGCGTTTTGGTATCAGATCCAACACAACCTCCGCGGTCATGGCAGCTACATCTTGGGGCAGGTTTCGGAACGGGCCGTGTGGTATCATTTCCCCGTTGCTCTTTCAATGAAGTCGTCGCCGTCGATTCTCATGACTCTTTTTTTGAGCATCGCGGCGACTCGACAGGCTTTCGGTCACTGGACCCATTGGGTATCGCTGTTGATGCTGATCGCAAGTCTCAATTGTCGGGTACAAATCGGAGTCCGGCTGCAACTGCCGCTGATCGTTTTCTGCGCCTTGGGGGCGGCGATTGCCTGGGGGCACGCGAGGGGCGTGTTTCCACACGATCCGGGGACACAAACTCGATCCTCGAGAATAGCGCAAGCGGCGTTCCGAAGCTGGATCATCGTTGCCCTGGGCTGGATGCTCATGTCGGCCGTGTCGCATTGGCCACATTTTCTGACCTACATCAACGAGTTTTGGGGTGGGCCTCAGCACGGAGAGCGACTGCTCAGCGACTCGAATTTCGATTGGGGCCAAGGAATTCCTGACCTGCGCGAACTGATCGAGAGGGAACGCTTGCCCACCCCCTTAGCCGTCTGGTACTTCGGGACCGATCCAGCGGCATCGGCCCCTCCCTTGCGCCTGGCACCGTTGCACACGGTCGAAATTCGTTCGATTTCAGAGTTGCGTCAAGTTGTGCCGGAACGCTACCTGGCGGTGGGAACGACGATTTTGTACGGCAACTACATCAAGGAACCGCGCTGGTTGCTCGACCGGCTGAGGGAGCAGGCGGTCGCAAAACGAACACGCACTTTTTTGGTCTACGACTTGGACGCGCTGTCAGGCCTCGATTGACTGGCTCGCTGGTTGCGGTTCGAAAGGACCGAGCAGTTCTTCAAACACGCCCATGACGCGATACTTTTGGTATCGAAGCTCGAGCAATTGATCGATGGGGATCGTTTTCAATTCTCGAAGATACCGGAGCAAGTAGCGTTGGAGAATGCGGCCCATCTCGTGAGGTTCCCGGTGGGCTCCGCCGTCGGGTTCGGGAATGATGTCGTCGATCACTTGAAGGGCGAACAGGTCTCGAGAGGTCAGTCGGAGAGCGGCAGCAGCTCGGGGCTTGGTGACCTCGTTCGCCGTTTTCCAGAGGATCCCGGCGCAACCTTCCGGACTGATCACGGAATAGTAAGCGTGCTCCAACATGCTGACCTTGTCACCCACACCGATACCCAGGGCACCGCCGGATCCCCCTTCGCCGATGACGACGCAGATAATCGGCGTGGGCAGTCGTGACATCTCATATAAGTTGGTTGCGATCAATTGTGCTTGACCGCGTTCCTCAGCTCCGATCCCCGGGAAGGCTCCCGGCGTGTCGATCAACGAGATTACCGGCAGCTTAAATTTGGCTGCCAGCCGCATCTTCAACAAGGCTTTGCGGTATCCCTCGGGATGAGCGCAACCATAGAAACACTCGGTCCGTTCCTTGAGGTCATGCCCTTTTTGGTGTCCGACCAACAACACTCGATACTCTCCGATCCGGGCAAAACCGGTGCGAATGGCCCGGTCGTCGCCGAACGCCCGGTCGCCGTGTAGCTCGACAAAATCATCGAAAATCATCCGCACATAGTCCATCGTTTGCGGGCGATTCGGATGTCGGGAGACGAGAACGGTTTCCCACGGTGTCAACTCGCTGTACCGCTTTCGCACCAGATTGGTCAATTCTCGACGAATCCGCTTGATCTCTTCCGCGCTACTGGTGGTGCTAGATTCCAGACGATTCAACAATTCCTCCATCGCCCGGATTTCGGTTTCGAACGGCAATGCCATCGGTAACATGGTGGGTCCTTTACCTTTCTCGCACGGGGGATGGCCGGCGACATCCCCCATCTTCCAGATGCCCGTTTACCGCAGGTCCTCTTCTTCCGATTTTGATGGCAGATCCTTGAACAATCGGATGTTTCTCAAAGCCATCAGGACCTCATGAAAATCTTTCGGCCGATCCTCCCGTTTTTTGGCTAACATATGCAAGATGAGACGGGCGAAATCGTCCGTAATATTCGGATTAAAACTTTGTGGGGACACCGGTTTCTCGGCGAGTTGTTTGGTCATGAGTTCTGTGACGTCTTTGCCTCGGAACGGCGGTCGGCCAGTCGCGAGTTCGTAGACCGTGCAACCAAAGCTATACACATCAGCACGACCGTCGAGGATTTCCCCACGAATCTGCTCCGGCGACATATAACTTCTTGTCCCAGCCGATCTGCGTTTGTGGAACCATCGGGCGATGCCGCGAGGGATCCGGTAGGCGATCGCGAAGTCGATCAATCGCACCTCCGCCG
>CAKZUU010000041.1 GCA_937922175.1 uncultured Gemmataceae bacterium | reverse complement strand
CCGGCATCACCATGAATGCCGATCGTTTTCGGCAAGCCCGGGTGAACGCTCGTGGTCGCTTCGATCACCCCCAACGCTCCGCTTTCAAATTGCAGGCAAGCGACAGCGGTATCTTCGACTTCGATCCGTTCATGGGCCAAGGTGGCGGCAAAACCAAACACCTGCCGCACCGGCCCCATCATCCACAACAATAAATCGACGTTGTGGATCGCCTGGTTCATTAGAGCGCCGCCGCCATCCAATGCTTTCGTTCCCTTCCATCCACCCTCGTCGTAGTATTGCTGCGAGCGCCACCATTTGCAGGTCGTTTCGCCGAGGGTCAACCGACCGAATCGGCCTCCATCGACGGCTCGTTTCAATTCGATATTGGCATCGCCAAACCGCGACGGGAAGATCGTGCACAGCTTCACCCCTGCTCGATCACACGCGGCGATGATCCGATCGCAACGTTCCGGCGTGATTTCCAGAGGTTTTTCGACGACGACATGCTTGCCTGCCTCAGCTGCCATCAATGCGGGCTCAAGGTGAAAGCCACTCGGCGTCGTCACGATCACCGCATGCACGTCCGATCGCCGGAGCGCATCGGGAAGCGATTCGTAAATGTCACAGCGAGGAATTCCTGTCTCGGCGAGAAGTTTCTCGGCATTCTCCCAGCGACGACTCACCAGCGCCACCACGCGCGTGCCGGGAACCTCTTGCAAGGCTCGTGCATGGAATCGGGCAATCAACCCACAACCGACAATGGCAAACCCCAGTGGCTGATTCACCGCGTGATTCCCCCATCCTTAGGCCCATCACCTCGGGCCGATGCACCCTGCTCACCCCGCGATCGAAGCGGCCATCGAGCGGCTTCGGGCCGCACGCCATAGATATTGCACCCCGCTGATGATCGTAGCAGCCAGCATCAAATAAATCAGCGCTGTTTGCACCCGGCGGAGCACAGATACAACCTTCTCGGGCACGTGAGGTGTGATCGCTAACAAACCTAAAATCGCGACCAGAACCGCGCATTGCAACACCATCTTGAGCTTGCCCCATTGGTCGGCACCGAAACGAATGCCGTGCGACTCCATGATGCCGCGAAGGCCGGTGATGAGGAGTTCTCGGCCCACAATAACCACAACCATCCAGGGCATCAGACCGGCCGACTCGACCGGCAACAGGTAGATGAATGCCCCACCGGTGAGCACTTTGTCAATCAGCGGATCGAGGTTGCGCCCGATCGCGGACGACTGATGCAATCGCCGGGCGGCCAGACCATCCAGCCAGTCGGTCAGCGCCGCGACGCCGAATGTCGCCAATCCCGCGAACCACCACTGCTGAGCAATGCAAGCGAAGAGTAGAACAGCCAAAGGCAAGCGTGACAGCGTCAGAAGATTCGGAAGCGTCCAGAGGCGGTCCCGCGTCACGTCAGCGAGTCTCCACGGTGATCGCCATCACGACGGGGGAGGAGTTGTCGGGGCCTTTGACCAGTTCGATCTCTTGAATCATTTGATCTCGTTTCGGCTGAATCTTCAAATAGCGCAGTTGCCGACCATTTAAGTCAAAGGCGAATTTGGACCCAGGCACGTCGATGCGGCGGATGTAATCAGCAAAGTGTTCCCCATTGATGAACTCATGGTTTTCTATCTGCCCGTCTTGATAATGCAACCGCACGATCAAAGACACGCTTCCCTTCGGCGTCGCCGGATAGTTCCAGCCGCCCACACCGCTGAGCAGATGGATCGCCTTGGCCGCACTGTGGCAAGGGAGTTTGACGGCCCGAGGCATCTTTGGTGCTTTGTTGCCCAACGGACCATAAAGCAGAATCGCATTCGGCACCCGCTGCCCCTGCGGATCGACGAGCACGAACGGAACTCCCTCAAACGTTTTTGGCCCCCAATCCGCGAAAACAAGCCGCTCGGCTTGACCATCATCGTCGAAGAACATGCCCTTGGTCGTGACCACTGTCGCTGCCTTGTCGAGGGGGATCGGCAAATACTGGCCCCGAGCGGTTAAAAACTCCAGCAGGTTCGACAGGTCTTCCGCGCTGAGCGTTTTCTCGAATCCCTCGGGCATCAGCGATTTGTTCGACACTTGCAATTCGTCGATGTCGGCGCGTTGGAGCGTGTGCCTCTTCGCTTCTGAGTCGATTAATTCGATGGTGGTGCGAGTTTCGGACATCAACAAGCCGCTGAGGCTTCGACCATCGGACATCTCGACCCGGTAGACGCGATAATTCCCCTCGACGTCCCGGCTGGGATCGATGATGTTGGTCAACAGGTGTTCTTTGGAATGAACGGCAACACCCGTCAGGTTCGGTCCGATGGCCGTCCCCTCGTTACCATGGACGTGGCATTTCGCGCAGTTGTTTTTGTAGATGATGCGACCCGCCTCGACGTCACCCCGGCGTTTGGTGATCGGCAGCAGTTCGTCGAGTACTTTTTGCCGATCCGGGTTGGGCAAGCCGCCGCCACGGCGAAGGAGCGCCAAAGCCCGTTGAGCAATCGAGCGATCCGGATGCCGAGCCATCGTCTCGCGCTGATCCAAGGCCAGGTCGGCAAGCGGGATCGTTCCTTTTTCCAGACCGTCCAGCAATACCTTCGTCGCCTCGTTCCGTCCCAACAGAGCCCGAATGGCCGCCGCTCGGGTCGCCGGCGACCAAGTTTTCATTCCTTCGACCATCAATTCCGCGCCCCGCCGCTGATTGCCCACCGCTTCGAGAATCGCCTCGTTCAATGCCGGCGAACTCTGGGGCGTGATGACCTTGAGCAATTCGCGTGAGGTCGTCTCATCGAACGGAAAAATCTCCGCTAATTGGCGAACGGCGGTGATCCGTTGTGGCTCGGGTTGATCGGCATCGAGAATGGCCCGAAGGAGAGAGCGGCTGACAGAGGCAAGTCGCTCCTGCCATTTGCTGCTGCCCCAAGCCGTCATCAGGCGGAGTAACGAACTCTGTCCGGCTGACGTGAGTTTTGGGAAAAGTTGGAGAAACGATTCCTCGACCGCTGGAGGCAAATCGAGCTGGCTCCCTTTGGACCAACCTTTGGCATACGCCGCGAGAATCGTCTCAACCGTTTTTGCATCCGCGTCGATCAACCGCCTCACCACCGCCTCGCCGAGCGGCCGACCACTCCGGGCGGCATGCTCCGCCACCACGTTGACCACTTCCAGAGCCGCACCCGACCACGATTGTCGGCGAGCGATCTGTTCCAGAAAGGTCGTCTCCTGCCGAGCAGCAGCGGCAACCAGGCCGTCCCGCAGCCAGCGATCCGAAGTCACGGCGGGATCCGTCAACAATCGCGCCAACGCCACCGCCGCCGCGTCAACCGGCGGGGACTCCGCCAAACATTGCAGAGCGGCCATCCGCACATGCGGGTCGGCATCGTTCAGCAACCCCTTTTCCACCAGAACGGAGACGGACTCAGAATCCCGGGGAAGTCCCAAGGCCGCGTGACGCCTCAGCAAAGCGTTCCGGCTCATGAGCGCCGACACTTGCAAGGCACGAACAGCGGCGAGATCATCCCCGAACCAATTCCGACCCCGAAGCGCCCACAACGCATGGACGGCCCCCAACGCGAATCGTTCGTCGCCGTCGATCCCGGCACGAACCAGGTCCATCAATGAGTTCTTGTCGACACCCGTTCTCCCCTCGACGATGAGGCGTTGGGCATGCAGCCGATGACCCTGGTTGTCGCTCGCGAGAGCACGTAAGACATCCGCGGGATCGGTTGGATTCCATCTCGGCATCGCTGGCGTGTGTGGCGATCGGACGACCACTCGATACACCCGGCCATGCTTCTTGTCGCGCAGATCCGTTTCGTAGGCATTTCCACGACCCGTGCGGAATCCGGGAGGCGTCGGATTATGCTGCACGATAAAGTTGTACCAGTCGAGGACCCAGACGTTCCCATCTGGACCGACCTCCGCCATGATCGGCGCGCACCATTCATCATCACTGGCCAACAAGTTCCCCCAATAGCGGGCCCGGAATCCCGCCCCATCGGGCGTGAGCTGGAACATGGCGACGAGATGCCCCGTCGGCTCGCAGACGAACTGGACGCGATTCCAATAGTCCGGCGGATACTGCCGCGCCGTGTAGATCGCCGATCCGGCCGCAGCGGTGAAGCCGCCATGCCAATCCACTTGACGAACTTTGTCCGTGATCGGCTCGAAATGATTATCCGGCGCGATGTTCTGGAGGACGGAAGATGACCAGCCCTTGACGGCTTCGTAGTAGCGGTTCGGCAAGGGCATGTAGACACTCGGACAGCCATTCGCCGTCGAGCCGAAAAGATGTCCCTCCTCGCCGAAGCCCACACCCCAAGAGTTGTTGTTCGTGCTGCGGAGAAACTCCAACTTGGTGACGACGATCGTTCCGGGCGAGCCTTTGGGGTCCGGCTCGACTTTAAAGCGGAAAAAGCCTTGACTGAAGCGGTGCGTTTCACCGCCCACGGTCCCGCGAAAACCGGCATACCCGACCATGCCGTAAATCCAGTTGTCGAGACCATAGCGCAAATTGCTCGGCCCGGCATGCGTGTCTTGAGTTCCCCAGCCCGTGAACAAGACGGTTCGCTGATCACAGATGTCATCGCCGTCGGTATCGCGCAAGTACAGCAGGTGGGGAGCCTGCGCGACGATCACGCCCTCTCCGTAACGCAACAGACTTGTAGGAATGCTGAGATGCTCGGCAAAGACGGTGACTTTCTCGCACACGCCGTCGCCGTCCGCGTCATGACAGATGACGATGCGGTCACGACCCCGGCCCTCGGGTTGCAGGTCGTTCGGGTAGTCATACGTCAACGCCAACCACAACCGGCCCTGTTCGTCCCACGTCAGGGCGATCGGCTTTCCCCCACCGAGTTGCGACTCGTCGACAAAGAGCTTCAGATCGAATTCCGGCGGTGTCGTGATGCGTTTCATCGAGTCATGCGGCGACAACGGTTTCTGCATCTGCTTGATGGGTTCGCCCGTCAGGCCCCAACGATCGCTCTTGGGGTAGAAGGGAACATTGGCCGGCACGTACTGGAAAGGCGAAGAGTCCGCCGGCAGCGGTTTTAATGCGATTTTGTCTCGATAGACAGGCGACCGGGTGGAATCGTCGCCGCAAGCCCAACGAATGCCACGCTCGATCAGGTTGTGAAACCCGGGATGTCCAAAGGTGCGCTGGTCGTGGCCCCACGCTGTGTAGAACACCCGCCCCTTACCGTGGGTTCGCACCCAAGTCCAAGGCTCCCCATCTCGGGTTTCGAGAACCACACGATCCTTCTCGTGGTGCTTGGTGTGAACGTACGTCTCATCCCAACTTTCAAAGCCACTGAATCCCCGCATGATGGGATGATCGGCAGCCACAATCGTGGTGCGGAAGGTGCCGGTGCCATGACGCAGGAACTGCGCCCCGACCAGTTCGACGTAGCGGGGTGAATTGCGGAAACAGTACGAGGCACAATGGATCGGGATGAAACCTTTGCCCGAGGCGACGAAGTCGAGCAGCGATTTTTCCTGTTCCGGTGTGATCTCGTCGATGTTGGCGTAGATGATCAGGCCGTCGTAATTCGCAAGGACCTGAGGGCGAAGAACGTCGGGCGAATCGGCGTAGGTGCATTGAATGCCGCGACTTGCCAGGGCAACCTGCAACTGCCGAAAACGCTCCGCCGGCCGATGGGGGCCGTCATCACCCAAAAACAGAATTTTCAAAGGTTTGGGATCCGCGGCCAATATCGGGCCTTGCCCCGCCAACCAACCTGCCCCCAAGAGGATCAACCACCATCCACGCATCGGTGAACCTGCCCTGAAATTCTGTGACACGTCACTGCTCCGCATTTTAGGACCGCTCCGCTCCCGGAGTGTCCCCCAATCGGTCGCACGGACCTATTTCAGGTCAATATCTGAAACTCCGAGGTGAGCGAATCGGCTCGCTTCGTGAACCCTGACGTCGGTTGGGACGTCCAATGCTAGGTCGTTTCGCCGATCGGTATGCTATAGTTCGATCAGCATCCATCTCGGTGCGGCGACGCGGAAATTCCCGTCATCGGAACTTCTGGAGATGATCGCAATATGACATTGAGTTCCCCCCGTCGCGTCATGACGATTTTCGGGACACGACCCGAAGTGATCAAACTT
>CAKZUU010000040.1 GCA_937922175.1 uncultured Gemmataceae bacterium | reverse complement strand
GCAATGATCCGATCCTCATTGAATGCGGCGTAGACGAACGGTGCCCCGTATTTCAACCCCAGCAAGCGGGTGGCAAAACCCAAGTCGCCCATGCAATGAGCGATGGTCGGCTTCCGCGCCGTTTTCAGAAGATTCAGTATTCGACCATTGTCCGAGATCTCTTGCGCCGTCACCGCGATTTTGACGACGTCGGCATCCTGTTGGCACATGCGCTCGTAGATGTCCTCAAGATTGTCCGGCACCCCCTCGACGTTGTGGTAACTGACGATCCGTTTGGTCGAACCGAAGCGCTTAATTTCATCCGCAACGTCGGTTTCAAGATCGACCCAATCAAATCCCCCGACAATGCACTGCCGCAGTAGGGTGCGGCGGGCTTCCTCGGTGCCGTTCCAACGACCGCCTTCCTCCCGGCGGCGGATGGTGGCAATCATCGGACACGGCTTGTTTTCGAGCAAGCGCCGAAGATCGGGCGCCCGGGAAATGTAATCGAGTCGAATCTCGAGCAGGCGAGCTCCCAATCGGGCGGCTTCCTGGATTTCCGTGACCACCATCCGGTGACGGGTCCGGGCAATTACAACACAAACACGCTGGAGATCAGACTCCATCGGCTCCCTCGGGCACGAAAAAAATATGCGAGTCGTCCTTAATAGCGTAAGAAATCGTCATGCTAATCGCAATTGTGAACTCCGCCGGAGGTCTCCGTCCCTTTTGGGTTGCAGAATGGTTGAGGTGAACTCTCGAATGGAAACCACCGGCCCGAAAAGACGCCCCCACATGCCATCACGGAGGATCAAAATGTCTCCACGTGAAATTGTTTTCGGCACGGCGACGTTTTTCGTCGTTCTGGCGCTGCCTTTAGGTTCAGGTGCCGCTGATCCTTGGGACGAAATCCGGCGCCGAGGGGTATTGCGTTGGGGCGGTGACGAAGAAGGCGGTGCGCCTTACATCCTGCCGGGCCGAGCCAAAGACCGACCCCAGGGGTTTGAAGGTGAGCTCATGGAGGTCCTCGGAGACAAACTCGGCCTGCGCGCCGAATTCCAGCAATGCCAATGGGATAATCTACCGGATCTCCTGCGGGCGGCTGCCGTCGATGTGATCTGTAACGGCTTTGAATTGCGAGCGGATCGGTTACGGCAGTTTCTCGCCACGATTCCGTATTACGTCAACGAGCTTCAACTCGTCGGGCGGCACGATGATTTGCGATGGCAGGATGTGAATAGCCTTCGCCATCGCCCTGATCGAGGCCTTTGGCGCGTCGGGGTTTTGGCCGACTCGGCCGCCGAACGATACCTCGCCGACCACTTCTCCGATTCGGTCGACGTTCTGAAATATCCGGGCACGACACAGGCGCTGGATCACGTACGCGACGGTCAACTCGATGCCACGTTGACCGACGGGATGGCCGCTCAGACTTATTTGCCCCGCTATCCGAAGTTGCGCGTCATCGGACAACCGATTCCCGGTGGTCACTTCGTCATCTACCTAAGGCCCGGAAACGAACGGTTACGTGACGAATTGAATAACGCTCTTCGCCAAATGCTCGCTGACGGTACTCTGCGACGCATCTACACCAAGTATCGCATTTGGACACCGGCACAAGAGGAGCTCGAGTTGCCGGAGACGCAGTCGCTGCCTGAAAAGATTCTCGCAGAGGACCAACCGCCGACCCAAGGTGAAATGATCCGGGGCGCCTTGCCGACGTTGCTGTTGGCGTCGTTGAAGACAGCCCTGCTCAGCATCACGTCGATGCCCTTGGCCATGATGATCGGCATGATCGTCGCTTTGGCCCGGTTGTATGGCCCGGCAGTGCTTCGCTGGCTACTGACAGGCTACGTCGAATTGATTCGCGGGACGCCTCTCGCCATGCAGTTATTTCTGATCTTTTATGTGGTGCCGCAGGTGGTCCCTCTTCCCGATTGGTTGACAGGGACGACTTTCGCTTATTTGGCCGGCGTCATCGGTTTGGCAGTCAACTACTCTGCTTACGAAGCCGAAATCTACCGAGCTGGCCTCCTGGCTATTCCTCGCGGTCAGATGGAGGCGGGGCTCGCCCTGGGAATGTCTCGTCGGCAAGTCCTTCGTCATGTCATCATCCCGCAAGCCGTCAAGATCGTGATCCCACCGGTGACAAGCGATTTCATCGCTTTATTCAAGGATACGGCCGTTGTCCAAGTGATCACCATCGTGGAGTTGAGCAAGCAGTATTCGATTCTGGCGAATAGCACGGGCTTAGTCCTGGAATTCGCGGCGATCACTGCGGGCTTGTATCTGTTCATGAGCCTGCCCTTGGTGATTCTCAGCCGACGCTTGGAAAAGGGGCGTCCAACGATTCATGTTTGAAATCTGGAGCGAAGTCGATGATCCGCATTGTCAATTTGGTGAAACGACATGGTTCTGTCGTGGTGCTGGATGGTGTCTCGCTGGACGTTCGCCCCGGCGAGGTCGTGACGCTGATCGGTCCGTCGGGTGGTGGAAAAAGCACACTCTTGCGCTGCGTCAATGGTCTGGAACGCTTCCAGCAAGGTGAGATCATCGTCGACGACCTGCGATTGTCTCACACGCCGAGCGGCGACAAGCTGCGTCGTTTGCGACAGCGGGTCGGCATGGTGTTTCAACAGTTTCATTTGTTCCCGCACATGACTGCTTTGGAGAACGTCATGTCGGGATTAAGGATCGTTCTGGGCTATTCACGGGAACAAGCTGAATTGCCGGCACGAGAGCTTTTGGATCGCGTCGGCCTCGGTGACAAATTGCACACTCGGCCCGAGAGCCTCTCGGGCGGCCAGCAGCAGCGAGTGGCCATCGCTCGGGCCTTGGCCGTCCGACCCGAGGCGATTTTGTTCGACGAGCCGACGAGTGCCCTGGATCCCCGAATGGCGAGCGAGGTTCTCAAAGTGATTTCGGATCTGGCTGCCTCGGGCCAAACCATGATCGTTGTGACGCACGCCATGGGATTTGCGCGACGAGTGTCGAACACGATTCATGTCATGTCCGGGGGCCGTGTGGTCGAGTCGGGGCCACCGGAGAAAATCTTCGATGCCCCGGAACAAGAGGTAACCAAGCGGTTCTTGGCAAACAGCGACGTGAATTGATCGCCGTTGTCCAGGCTCGGGTCTTTCGGTAACAACACAAGATCAATTTCAGTCGAAAGGGAGCGCCGGCTTCATGTCCGAGCATCTGACTCTCACTGTCGGGCATAGTCCCGACCCCGATGATGCGTTCATGTTTTACGCACTCACTCATAATCGCATCGACACGGGCCGTTACCGATTCCGCCACGAGTTGCAGGACATCGAGACGTTAAATCGTCGGGCGCTCCGAAGCGAGTTAGACATCTCGGCTGTCAGCATTCACGCTTATGCGTACCTGCACCAGAAATACGCCCTTTTGTCGTCGGGTTGCAGCATGGGCGACCATTACGGTCCGATGGTCGTCGCGAGGCAGCCGCTCTCGTTGTCCGACCTTCAGCGGGTCCACTTGGCCGTTCCGGGAACGTTGACGACGGCATACCTTGCACTTCGTCTTGCTGTGCCGGGCGAGCTACGGACGACCGCGGTGCCATTCGACGAGATCATTCCCCGGGTGGCATGCGGGGAGTTCGATGCGGGGTTGATCATTCATGAGGGCCAATTGACTTTTACGCAACAGGATTTGCGACTGGTCGTCGAC
>CAKZUU010000039.1 GCA_937922175.1 uncultured Gemmataceae bacterium | reverse complement strand
GGCCCATCACGAAGAGGAAATTTACCGTGCCTATGGATGGGCGCGAGAAGTGGGCTTTCAGCAAATCAACATCGACCTGATCGCGGGAATGGTCGGTGAGTCGTGGGAAAACTGGAAGTCGTGTGTCCGCAAGACGCTCGAACTGGCACCGGAGAGCGTGACGATTTACCAAATGGAGTTGCCGTACAATACGACCTTTTCCAAAGAGCTACCGCTGTTGGGGCAGGATGAACCAAATTTGAGTATTGCGGATTGGCCGACAAAACGCGCCTGGGTGGATTATGCGTTCGAGGAACTTCTCGCGGCCGGATATGAGATCTCCAGCGCCTACACCGTGGTGCGGGATCGCCGACGAACGCAGTTCGTCTACCGCGACTCGTTATGGCACGGGGCGGACATGTTCGGCACTGGCGTGGCGTCGTTCGGACATTTGAATGGTTTTCATGTGCAGAATTTGGATCGCTGGGAGGACTACCTGGCGGCCCTGGATCGGGACGAGTTGCCCTTGAATCGTGCTCTGCCCGTGACGCCGCGCGATCGGCTGATCCGAGAGATGATTCTCCAGTTAAAGACAGGCTGGCTCGACGAGCATTATTTCACTCGAAAGTTCGGCGTGAACGTGGTCAAGGAATTCCGCCCCTGTTTCGATGACCTGCGGGATGAGGGATTGCTCACCTACACCGACGAGACGGTGGAGTTGACGCGCGGAGGACTGCTGCAAATCGACCGCCATTTGCCTCGATTTTTTGATCCTCAGTACCGGACGAGCCGTTACACCTGAATGTTTCCAACCCTGTGGGGCGAGGAATGAACGACGAATTAGTGTTTATGATGGGCAAATACGCAGCTCGATTGCCCACCGCGCTGCGATACGCCCGCAATCACATGTGGTGTGACGATCGAGACGGGACGCTGCGCTTTGGATTCACCGCTTATGCCGTCCGCCTGATGCAGGATGTGTATTTTTTAGATTGGTGCATCGACGAGGGAACGGAGGTCATGCAGAAACAGCGAATTGGGAATATCGAAACATCCAAAGCGGTGTCCGATTTGTTTGCGCCCTTGTCAGGTACCGTGCTTTGTTTAAATCGGGCCTTGTTGGCCGACCCGTCAGCCATCAATGTGGATTGTTACCGAGTGGGTTGGCTGTTTGAAATGTCGGCGGAGGCGGCGGAACTGATGGATGCTGCTGCCTATCACGCCTTTCTCGATGCCACTTGGGCGACGGCGCAGCGTTTGCTCAAAGGTCAGGTCTTGCGCGACTGAGTCGCGATTTGGCACTGCGTCGATTTTCGTTCTAGATTTCAATGGTCCAAAGAACTTTTGGGCGGGGATTCGTCCGCGCGAGCGGTTTGATGAGTCAGCGCGTGTTTCTGGGTCGATTTGAAGCAAAGCGGTTGCTCGCTGAAGGCGGGATGGGCCGCGTCTACTTGGCTCGGGAGTACAATCCGGACCGATATGTTGTGGTCAAACAGATGCATGAGCATCTCAGTGATGACCCGAGATTCCGCGAGCGCTTCGAACGAGAAACATGGACGATGTCCCGTTTGGACCATCCTCACGTGGTAAAGCTCGTGGAGGCGTCGTTCGACGAGCCATCGGGGCCTTGCATCGTGATGGAGTATATCCGGGGTACCCGTCTCGATGAACTGTTACACAAGAATCGGAAATTGGCCCCGGCTCGGGCGGTCCGCTTGTTGATGCAACTCTGCGACATTCTGGCCTCGGCCCACGATCTGAATATCGTTCACCGCGACTTGAAGCCTTCCAACCTGATGGTCGTCGATCCAGATAGTCGGGATGAGCAGATCAAAGTCATGGACTTCGGTCTGGCGAAGATCCTTGACAATGGGGAAAGGATTTCCGAGATTACCGACCCGAGTATCGAGTTCGCACTGGGGACACCGGCATATATGAGTCCGGAGCAGGCCCGTGGCGAGAACGTGGATCATCGGGCCGATTTATACAGCGTCGGAGTCATTTCTTACGAGATGCTTTCGGGGGAATTGCCTTTTTCGGCAACGACCAACATGGACATGATTTTGGCCCATGCGACGGAGACGCCCCGGTCGTTTGCCGACGTTGGATTGCGGCATTGGGTGCCGCGGGCTTTAGAGCAGGTCGTGATGACCTGTCTGGAAAAGAATCCGATCGATCGACCGCAATCGGCCCGGGAACTGGCGGATCGATTCGAGTCGGCGTTAGCTTACCCGCACGAGGAACCTTTGGTCCGCACGCCGATCGGTAAATTAGTAGTCGGCCCCGGGCTGATCGATCCTGACGCCTTGGTTTTTCACATCGAGGCATGGATGCCGCAGCGCGTCGCCATCATGAAAATTCGCGGGTTTGTCCATGACCTGGGCGGCGATGTGATTGAAAGCGCTCCTGGGTTGATTCGGGTGCGAGTTGAGGCAAAGTCGTCCGGTGGGTCGAACGGCTTGTCGCTTTTGAATGCGGCCCGAATGGTGCGATCGCGGGAATTGGACATGGAACTGCGCTTGCAAGCCGGGCCGGCCGAGAACCCCAATCGGCTCAATCTCACTGTGATTTTCCATCCCAATAGTCGCGTCACCCTCAACAATCCGAATTGGCGGAAGCAGTGCTCGTCCGTGTTCTGCGATCTGCGCGCCTATGTGATGGGGAGTAACCAACCTCATTGCTGAGACCGATCTGATGGATCGAGATCGATTCGATGTTTGACCAGATCGATCAAATCGATCTTGGAGCGATCGCCCTCGAATCGGACCCTCGGCTTTCGGACGAAGGATTCGCCGGAGGGAAGAACCTCATCGCACGCGGACCTGAAACGAGATCACCCCCTGCTCCCCCGGGGGAAGTTTGCCGGTCAGTTCCCAGCGGAGAGTCTGCGAGCCGATCTCATTTTCGTGGACCGTGAAGGCCATCTCTCGATCGCTTCGGGCCGATCCGGGGACGTACTCGAGCCGAGCGATCAGACTGTCCATCACGGTGAGATGCTCCACGAACTCGCGAGTATTGTTTTTGTAGCGAAGATAAATGGTGACCACCTGTCCGGGGCGTGCTTCGCGGGGATCGGCCCATTTGAAGAGCGAAATCGGCTCGCAGAATGGATGGGAGACGATTTCGTCGGGTTCTTTTACGCTGCCGATCGTCTGAACGCCAGCGACCGATCCCGTGATCTGGACGTTCTTGATGTTGTCGAGACCGTGCAAGCGGACCGTTCCTTCGGCAGCATGCAAGCTCTTCCGTGCGACGGTCGTGGCCAATTGCGTCGTTCCCGAAGCGATCCCTGGGCGAACTGCCGTCTCCATCCCCGACACCACCTTGGCCACAATCGCTTCGCCCGGGACTTGGACGAACAACGTACCGGCTGGAACAATCTCTTGCCTTACGACGGCAAATCGAGGACCAAAGAGGCAAAGGCGGTTGGACACCGAGACGCGTTGGCGGTCGTTGGGAAAGTTGTACTGCACGGCCGAGTCGCTGGGGTCTAAGCCTCCCAGTTGTCCCTCGGGACCGACGCCGACTCGCATGCCGATGTCGCCACCGTCGGGCAGACACTCCTCGACACCTCGTTTGGCACCGATGATCGGATCGAAGATGGGAACGTGAAGCCAGGGAATCGCTGGAGGGACGGGTGGCGAACCCAATCGTTGATCGCCAGGCAGCAGGATCGTGTTCGGCACGGCCGATCGCGCCAGTTCTTCCTTTGTCGGCTCTCGCTCACCGAAGCGAACGATCAACATGAGCCGACCCCGCTGCCGTGCCTCTCTCAACGGATCGACGATCGCGGGCACATCCATCGTCAGAGGCTCGTCCGGACGAGTCGCGACGGGCTGAGCGAAAAGGGGATCCTCGAGAAAATGAACTTTTGTCACCATCGCACCGGCCTGATCCGCTCGATCGATCTCCTGCTTCTGAAACACGACGGGTAGGGGATGGCGCATCGCCTGATCGATCGGGGCTT
>CAKZUU010000038.1 GCA_937922175.1 uncultured Gemmataceae bacterium | reverse complement strand
ACGTAGTCCAACACAACGACAGTCCAGGCCATACGCCGACCCGTCCCATCGATCGGTCGAGACCGCGGCATCTTGCCGGTCGTGCTCTCGTAATTGTGCAAAGCCAAACCCATCTGTTTCAGATTGTTCTGGCATTTCACCCGTGCGGCCGCGTCACGGACTTTCTGAACCGCGGGCAACAGCAACCCAATGAGGATCGCAATGATTGCGATGACGACCAACAACTCGATCAATGTAAAACCGGGGTGTCGGTCACAGGAACGCATAATCCCTCCCGAAAGACTAGTTGAGGAAACGAAGTACCGGTGTCCTATTGGAGGAACTTGTAGAAATGATGAATAAAAGATGTTCTTTTATTGAAGCCACCAAGCCGCCAATGCGGTCGCAGGCATTTTTTTTGCTTGATTTTTTAATGAGAGTTCACGCACCAACGAGCAACGATCTTCCCGAGCCCCTGCTCCGAGACTGTTGTTTTGCTTAATGGCGGGCGTTTTCATCGCGTCTGAGATTGGTCGAGGGCCGCGTCCCATGATGTCGAACATCGTGACGCGCTTGACAGCACCGATCATCGCTGTCAGCCTCCTGCTGTTGGCGGTCGGTACGGGCGCGGCTTGGTATGTTTACCAGCTGCAAGCCGCCAATCAGCGGATTCTCGATCAGCATCTTACCAGCATTTGGGCCGCTCAAGAACTCGAGGTCGGTTTACGGGAGGTTCGCTCGCGCTTAAACCGCTACGTGTACCACCGGAATGAGGACGCGCTCAAGGCCATTCCCGACCTTCGAATCAGCACCGAGAACGCGGTCGCTGCAATGGAGCGCACGGCCCTGACCGACCGGGAAGTGGATTGGGTTCGCCGAATTCGGTCCGGTTTGGCGGAGTTTTACCAGGAGGTGGATCACCTGAGGACTTCCCCGGGTGACATGCGTCCGCATAGCCAGATCGATCATCTGCTCTACGACGTGATCTTGCCTCTGGCGGCGGACTACCGCGAAGTCAACGAGCACCTCTTTGAACAAGCGACGCAATCGAATTTGCAGTCCTCGCGGCGGTTGATCGGTGGTCTGTTGTTTCTGGGGATCGGCGGAGCGACCGGCGGCATCCTCGTCGGCTGGTTTCTCGCCCGGACCATTCAACGCTCCATCGTCCGAGTCCACGTGCGGCTTCGCGATGCCGCCGGTCGACTCCGTGAGGCCGTCGATTCGGTACGGGTGGATCGTGGCACCGATCTGGAAGACCTGAGTCTGATGGCCGAACGCCTGATCGGTCCGATCAACGAGTTGCTGGAGCGGTTGCAGCGCAGCCGGCAAGAGGTCTTGCATGCGGAGCAACTGGCTAATGCGGGGCAAATGGCCGCCGGCGTCGCCCATGAAGTCCGCAACCCGCTGACCGCCATCAAGTTGTTGGTTCAATCGGCCTTGGACCGGGGTCCGGAGGCTTCTCTCACCGGACGCGATTTGCAGGTCCTGGATGAGGAAGTCGCCCGGCTCGAGCGATTGACCAGCACCTTTCTTGACTTCGCCAGGCCGCCCCGACTCGAAAAGCGACCCGTCGATCTCACCGAGGTGACGCAACGAGTCCTCGAATTGATCGCCCCTCGCGCGGAGCTGCACGGAGTCAACGTTCGTTGGCACGCTCACCTGCCTGTGCCCCTCGTCGAGGGCGACCCCGGACAATTGCATCAAGTGCTCTACAATCTGATCGTTAACGCCCTGGAAGTCGCGCCTGTGGGCAGCGATGTTTGGGTCAGCGTGTCGGCTCGTCACGGTACGCCTCCCCGTGTGATCATTCAAGTCGAGGATAGCGGCTCCGGGATCCCGAAAGATCTAGGCGACCGAATCTTCGAGCCGTTCGTCAGCACGAAAGAAACGGGGATGGGACTGGGATTGTCTATTTGCCGGCGAGTCGTCGAATCGCACGGCGGCACGATTCGTGCTGAGAATCGGCCTCGGGGGGGTGCCCGGTTTGTGGTCACGCTGCCGAGCGCGGCCCCTCCCGACCTAGCCGCCTCGACGAGTGAGGCTTCGCCATGTCCCGGTTGATTGTCATCGATGATGAACCTAATGTGTTGTATTCGTTGCGGCAGGCGCTCGCACGGGATGGCCTCGAGGTCGCAACCGCGCAAACCGCTCGTCAAGGTCTCGGTCAGATTCGGCAATCACCGCCCGACGCGGTCATCCTCGACGTCCGTCTGCCGGACATGTCCGGCTTGGAGGCGTTCGACAAGATCCGCGAAATCGACCCACAATTGCCGGTCATCGTGATCACCGCGTTCGCCACCACCGAGACCGCGATCGAGGCGATGAAACGAGGGGCGTTCGAGTACCTATTGAAACCGGTCGATCTGCGCCAACTTCGCCGCGTCGTCGCTCAAGCCTTGGAAATGTCGCGAAATCGACAAGAGCAGCATCCGTCCGAGGTTGTCGAGTACAAGCCCGGCGAGATCGTGGGTCAGTCCGCTGCCATGCAAGAGGTGTACAAAGCGATCGGACGCACCGCGCCCCAAGACGTCACCGTGCTGGTTGTCGGCGAGAGCGGCACCGGCAAGGAACTCGTTGCCCGTTCCCTCCACCAACACAGCCGACGCGCCTCGGGCCCCTTTCTCGCGATCAATTGTGCCGCCATCCCCGAACAACTCCTCGAAAGCGAGTTGTTCGGACACGAAAAAGGAGCTTTCACCGGGGCTGACCGACTCCGACCTGGCAAATTTGAACAGGCCAGCGGCGGTACCCTGTTTCTCGACGAAATCGGCGATATGACCCCCGCCACGCAAGCCAAAGTCCTGCGGCTGCTGCAAGAACAACGCTTCGAGAGGCTCGGCGGGACGACCACCATCACCTCCAACGTCCGCCTGATCGCCGCAACAAACCAGGACCTCGACGCTCAAGTCGCCCAAGGTCGTTTCCGCCGCGACTTACTCTATCGCCTCAACGGCTTCACCATTCACCTCCCGCCCTTGCGTCATCGCCTCGAAGACATTCCCGAACTTGTTCAGCACTTCGTCACTCTCTTTAATCGAGAACACGGTAAGTCGATCCGTTCGGTTCATCCCGACGTCATGGCTCGGCTCGTCCAACACGATTGGCCCGGAAATGTCCGCGAACTCCAAAGCGCCATCCGCTTCGCTGTCGTCAATTCCGTGGGCGAAACCTTGACCGTGGACCACCTCCCCGCTCATCTCCGCGACACCGATCGACCCGCCCTCGAACGCCCCAGCCCTCCTCTCGACATCCTTAGCTTGGTTGATCAAATGCTCACTCGCGGCGACAGCGACATCTACCGACAAGTCAATGATCTGGTCGATCGGGCGGTCATCGAACGGGTTCTTCGCTTTGTCAACGGCAATCAGGTCCATGCCAGCGAGCGGCTCGGAATCTCTCGCACCACTCTCCGCTCCCGCATCCAGATGCTCGGCATTCCCCCTGTTTCTGACCATGAAGATTGATCAGTTCTTGAACAGATCCGACAACGGCGCTGACTGAAATTTGTTCACCCAACGGCTCGCTCGCTCCAAAACGCTTCATCTTCAAGGGGCTTCGCCCAAAGGGCACGAATGATTTGGTTCGGCATCAGACTTGCTCCCCTTCTTGATCCCCCGGCTGGCGGGGTCCAGGTTCTGTCTTCGACTGGATACTTCGGACCCCGCCGCGTTTTTTGAACTCACCACATCTTTTTCTCGGCTTGAAATCGGCTGTTGTCGTGCCAACCGTACTACCCAATTCAGCCGACGGCGACTATCATCGGACGTGGGTTTGAACCTTCATGCCGACGTGCACACGAGCCGATGTATCAGGACTTGCAAGGCCGGGTCGTTCTTTCCCCGACGGACCTGGTTCAATTTCTGGGTTGTGCTCACGCCACCGAGCTAGAGTGTCGACACTTGCACATTCCCCGGTCGGAGCAGAACCGGGCGGCACCCGATCCGCTCGTCACCAGCAAAGGGCGCCGTCACGAAGAGGCCTACCGAAAACACCTGCAAGAACAGGGAAAACAAATCGTCGAGATCGCCGGTCGTGATGCTC
>CAKZUU010000037.1 GCA_937922175.1 uncultured Gemmataceae bacterium | reverse complement strand
CACTCGGTCGTCGACCATTCGCAGGTATTCGTCGATGATGTGCAGCAGATTCAGCAACTGACGTTTGTATTCATGAATGCGCTTGACCTGCACATCGAAAAGCGAAGCGGGATCGACGCGCCAGCCGAGTCGATCGAAAATGAGTGATGCGAGTCGCTCCTTGTTTGCTCGTTTGACCGCCTGAAACTGATCGCGGAAACCACGGTCGGTGTGAACAGTCTCCAACTCCCGGAGGCGAGAGAGATCGGTCAGCCAGCGGTTCCCCAAGTGGTAGGTGATCAAGCGAGCGAGGTTGGGATTGGCGGTCAGCAGCCAGCGGCGAGGTGTGACACCGTTCGTGACATTGGTAAATTTTTCGGGCCACAACTCCGCAAAGTCGGGGACGAGTTGCGTGCGGACGAGGCGGCTATGGACGGCGGCGACGCCGTTGACCTTCCGACTGCCCACGATCGCCAAATGAGCCATCGCGACGTGTTTTTCCTCCCCCTCTTCGATCAGCGACATCCGCCGAACTCGATCGGGATCACCGGGCCAGCGCTCTTGCACCCGTTCGAGAAACCGGCGGTTGATCTCGTAGATGATCTGCAAATGTCGTGGCAGCACCCGCTCCAAGAGCCACACCGGCCAGCGTTCCAAGGCTTCGGGCAAGAGAGTGTGATTGGTGTAACCGATCGTGGCCTCGGTGATTTCCCATGCCCGGTCCCAAGGCAAATCTTGTTCATCGACGAGGATGCGCATCAATTCGGCGACCGCCAACGACGGGTGAGTATCGTTCAGTTGAATGGCCCACCGTTGTGGGAAACGCGCAAAATCACGCTGCTCTCGCTGGAACCGCCGCACCACATCGCGGATCGCACACGCGACGAGGAAATACTCCTGCTGTAAGCGTAATTCCCGACCGGCAGCCACGGCCTCACTGGGATAGAGAACTTTCGAGATGGTCTCGGTGCGGACCTTTTGTTCCACGGCCGAGAGGTAATCGCCGAGATTGAAAATGGACATGTCCATTTCCTGGCTGGCTCGCGCGGAGTACAGGCGGAGAACATTCACCGTTCGTCCCCCGAAACCCACGATCGGCAGGTCGTGAGGCACACCGACCACGACGCGCCAATCCAGCCACATCGGGTTGTATTGCCCTTTTCGGTCGAGCGCATGTTCGATGCGACCATACATCGGGACGAGGACGGCGTCCTGCGGTCGTTCGATGAGCCACGGCGATTCGTAACCGCGCCAGCAATCCGGCTTCTCGACTTGCTCGCCATCGCGTATTTCTTGGCGAAACAAACCGAACTCATAATTGATCCCGTAGCCGATCGCGGGATAGTGGAGCGTCGCCAGCGAGTCGAGGTAGCAAGCGGCCAGACGCCCCAACCCGCCGTTGCCCAAAGCCGCGTCGGTCTCCTGCTCTTCGATCTGTTGCCAGTCGAACGGGAGTTGGCCCAGGACCGCTCTGGCTTCTTCCAATAATCCAAGGTTCATCAGATTGTTGTTCAGTGATCGTCCGATCAAATATTCCATGGAGAGGTAGCACAGCCGCTTCGCCCCGGCTTGGCGATACCTCTCCTCGGTGTTCAACATGCCCTCGATCAAGCGATCTCTCACCGCCAAGGCGAGAGCACGGAACACCTCGCGGGCGTCCAACCCTTCGCGCGTCTCACCCAACGAATAGGTAACATGATGCAACACTCGGTCGTGCAACGAAGTCGGCGGTCGGGACATGTCGTCGGTCATCCAGGTTGAGGAACCATAGCGACCGGGATGTCTCCCGGCGGAACAGATCACAGGCTGCTCAGTCGCATCGATCTACGTTTAATCATCATATCTCTCCGAGCATCAGACCGTCGCCCGGTGCGGAGCGGGTTTGGGTCGTGGATTCGGTGAGCTGAAACGGCAGGAGGGAAGCCGAAGCTCCGGCTCTCCGAGACGACGACGCGCCAAAAAAACAGTGGGTGAGATCCGCCAGAGAGACGCGTCGGTCGCCGGTCGCGAAGGGGTGAACTACCTTTTCCCGGCGCGTTGGGCTATGATGGGCAGCGCGGTGGGAGGCACGTTATGACGTGTCGGCTCGAAATCACGAGCGATCTGAAGCGCCTTGGCGAATTGCGGAGTGCTTTGATCGAGTGCTGCAAACAGGCCTGGGGCGAAGGGGCCAACCGCGAGTCGGTTGAGCGGTTGGAACTCGCGGTCCAAGAGGCGGCATCGAACATCGTGCTGCATGCTTATGGGGGCCAGCCGGATCGTCCCATTGTGGCAGAGATCGAGGCCGATGCGGACGTTTGCCGCGTCACGCTGCTGCATCAGGGGCGAGATTTCGACCCGACGGCGGTGCAGATTCCTGCATTTGACGGCAGTCGTTTCGGAGGGTTTGGTCAATACCTGATTGGCCAATGCACGGATGAATTTGTCTATCTGCACGGGCCGACGCAACGCGGCATCCGTTTGGTGAAGCGGCGACAAACGACTCGGGGAGGCCAACGAATGAATTTCATTGTCGAGACATTCGGCGACGTGGCGGTCGTCACGGTCAATGAAGAGCAGATCGACGCCAGCACGGCCGATCATTTTCGCCAAGCGATGACGCCGGTCTTGCAAGCCCATCGTCACGTGGTGCTCGACCTCAACCGCCTGAATTTCATCGACAGTCGGGGCTGCGGCGCGATCCTCTCCTGCTTGAAGGCTCTCACCGAGGCGGGGGGCGATCTCCATTTATGCCGCGTCAATCGACCAGTTCGCACGGTGTTCGACTTCATCCGGCTGCACCGGATCTGCGATATTTACGAGACCAAGGAGCAAGCTGTTGACGCCTTCCGAATCAAGGCGGAGGCACGGCAGAAAGATGCAGGACTGTGACGCGGCGCCTGACGCGTCATTGCGGGAGCATCGACCGTGGCACATTTACGCGAGATGGGCGGGTTCGCTGTCTACCCCTTGCGAGGTCCGCGACTCACCTTGGGTCGGGCACCCGATTGTGACATCGTTCTAACCTCGCGAAAAGTCTCGGCCCATCATGCCCTTTTCCTGCAAACTCGCGACGGCTGGTTCGTCGAGGACCTGGGTAGCTCCAATGGCACCTTCGTCAACGGGCAAAGGATCAGTGAACGGGTTCTGCTACGACCCGGCGACCGACTCGAGTTTTTTGGCTTGACCTTGGAATTCCACCCTGATGATGCCCCCGCCAATTCCAAAGCTGTTTTTACCTTGCTCGACTCGAAAGACTCCGCTGGGGCCTCGGTTGTCTCCGCCTTGCACGTCGATGATACGCTACGCATCAACGTGGCGCCGGAAGCCAAGCTCCGAGCGATCCTCGAATTTTCGCGAAACCTCGGTCAGGCGCTGGACTTGACGGAAGTCCTGCCACGAATCCTCAATAGTTTGTTCGTGATTTTTCCGCAAGCGGATCGAGGCTTCATTGTGCTCCGCGATCCGATCACGGGTCGCCTTTTGCCCAAGGCCGTCAAACATCGACAGGGCGATCCGAAATCGACACCGGCCATCAGTCGAACCATCATTGACCACGCCTTGCAGTCGGGTCAGGCGGTCTTGAGTGCCGATGCCGGTCATGATGCAAGGTTCGATGCCAGTCAAAGTATCCGTCAGCATCAAATCCGCTCGATCATGTGCGTCCCCCTGTTGGACCGGGATAATCAGCCGGTGGGGGTGATTCAGTTAGATACTCAGTCGTTAAAAATCCCATTCAATGAGGATGATCTGGACGTTTTGGTGGTGGCGGCGATTCAGGCGTCGCGAGCCGTGGAGTTGGCTCGGCTGCACCAGGAACGACGAGATTTGGAAGCCGCTACCGAAATTCAAAAAAGCTTTCTTCCGTCGGAGCGGCCACAGATCCCAGGGCTTCGATTCGCGGATTATTATGCGTCGGCTCAACAAATCGGCGGCGATTACTTCGACTACATCCCCCTTCCGGGGCATCGCCTGGCCGTGGCCGTGGGCGATGTCGCCGGCAAAGGCGTGCCCGCCGCGCTGTTGATGGCTCGTTTGTCGGCCGAGGTCCGTTACACTCTGGCCAGCGAGCCTCGCCTCGCTGAGGCGGCCAGTCGCTTGAACCGTGCGCTCAAACGGGCTTGTGGCGAAGATCGTTTTGTCACGCTGCTCGTCGTTGTCCTCGATTTGCACGACTTTTCCTTCACTCTTGTCAATGCCGGGCACTTGCCTTTGCTCAAACGTACGACCGACGGTCGCATCGAGACGCTGGGTGAAGGGACCGGCGGCATCCCCCTGGGAGTGCTCGATCGACCCTACCCGGAATCCGCGGGTCATCTCAACCCTGGCGAAGTCTTGATCCTTACGACGGACGGTGTCATCGACGTGCGAGGGCCGGAGGAACAAACGTACGGTTTCGATCGGCTGAAGATCACCTGCGCGACGGTCCCCGCGGATGCCCAAGCCGCCGTTGAAGCCATCCTCCGCGATATCAACGCCTTTTGCGATCATCGGGCTCATCCCGACGATCTCACGTTGGTGTGCGTCAGCCGGCATTGAGCCTCATCGCTTTGTGCACCGGCAGTCAAGCGGGATTTCCCGATTCGATGGCGACCGCTCGGGATTCCCTGGGATCCGTGGTTTTTAACTGCCATCGTCGGGGCGGAATGCCTGATGCTGGCGTCGCCGCCGACTTGTGAAAATTTCGGCGGTGTCCCGGGCGACCACTTCGTAGAGGATGGCCTGTTTGTTGCCCTGTTTTCGGAGGAGTCGGCCCAAGCGCTGGATGTTCTCGCGAGTGGTCCCCGTCCCGGACAAGACAATACCGACGTTCGCTGCCGGCACATCGACCCCTTCATTCAGAACCTGACTCGTGACGACGACCGGATATTCGCCCGATTGGAATCGTCGGAGGATCAGTTGTCGCTCCTTCGCCTTGGTTTGATGCGTCATCGCCGGGATCAGAAACTGTCGGGCGATGTGATACACCGTGGCATTGTCGGCGGTGAAGATCAAGACACGGTCGCGTTGATGCCGGCGGAGAAGTTCGTCGAGCACCATCAACTTGGCGCGGGGAGCACGCTCCAGGCGTTTTTGTTCGAGGTAAGCGCGGAACGCTTGCCGACCGCGGCTGGACCGTTGGCACTCCTGGATGAAGCGACGCCAGCCGTCTGGCCCATTCATCCGAATTCCACGCTCCGCGATGAATTGGCGGTAGATCGTTCGATTTCGCTGGTATTCCCGCTCTTCGTCGAGGGTCAGTTCCACGTCGATTCGTTCGGTGCGATAGTCGGCAAGAAAATCTCCGGCCAGGTGCTGTATCTCGCGGCGGAAGATGATGGGCCCGATCAGCGAGTTCAGCAACACATGCTGGCCATCCGATCGCTCCGGCGTCGCCGTCAATCCCAAGCGGTAGGGAGCCATCGACCCGATCGCGATGAGTTGATAACTCGCTCCGGGCAAATGATGACATTCATCGCAAATCAGCAGGCCGAAACGATGCCCCCAACGCTCCAGGTGAAGATACGCCGAATCATAAGTGGCGACTGTCAATGGTTGCAGGTCGTAGTTCCCCCCACCTAAAAGACCAATTTCGGTACGGAAGACGTCGCGCAACTGCTCCCACCATTGGTGCAGCAGGTCTAAAGTGGGGGTCACGACGAGCGTCGGCCGCGACACCTTCCGAATCGCCATCAGGGCGAGAAATGTCTTGCCTGTCCCCGTCGGCAAGACGACCACGCCTTGCCCCTTCCCCTCGGCCCACCACACGCGAAGCGCTTCCACCTGATGGGGGAACGGCCGTCGGGTCGTCTGCCAATCGAGGGAGATCGGCTCGAAGGCCCGCGCCTGGTCCGAGTAAGAAATCCGTTGTGCCCGGAGGGCTTCCACGATGGCGCGATAGGATCGTGCCTCGGCTCGGTGGGATTGCGTTCGGGGATCGAATCGACAACCGGGCAGGCTCTCCAAAATCTGCGGATCATCGCCTTGGAGGACGATACTACCGCCGTCGTACAGGAGCCGGACCGGGTCGGGCATACGCCCATTATACCGGTACATCGATTAGAACCACGGACGTGGACAAGTCCTTCGGCAGAGGCGAGCCGCCAACCACAACCTTCCCGCTCGAGCCTCCAGCGTTTGCGGTTGAGATCGATTGAGACGGGCGGCGATCTCGCCCAGCAGAGCACCGTCAGCGGCATCGGCATCCAGCAAGGCATCGATGGCGGCGATGACCGTCGTCGTCAGTCCTTCCTCGGGCGCATATGTCTGCAAGTGCTGCCGCAGTTGTTGGTCGAGGAAGCAACACGCTTGGCGGATGGTATCGGAACGGGGGGAACGGCCGACAGCGATCATCCCGCGGACGATGCATGCCGTCGCGAACAGCGGCCGACGCGAAGGCCAATCTCCCTCGGCTTTCTGCGAGCATTCAACGT
Source organism: uncultured Gemmataceae bacterium (assembly GCA_937922175.1). GTDB lineage: Bacteria > Planctomycetota > Planctomycetia > Gemmatales > Gemmataceae > CAKZUU01. Next base: position 1,838 of record CAKZUU010000037.1, on the reverse strand, counting down.
GATGAATCATTTCCTCGATCAACGGTTGTCGGGCCCCGACACCGTAGCGGCCCAGGCACTCCAACACGATCCCGAGGAGTTCGGGGGAAGGCCAACGACCCCTAGCTGACAGATGATGAAGCAAATCATTAAGGGCCTTTTCAACAAGCCAGGCACGATCGTCGGCGAGTTCCGAGGGCCGCGCGGACAAAGCATGCAATAGTTGCGCGAGTCTCTGAGGGGAACAGCCGATTTGAACCGTCGATTGCTGCAATCGTCGCCAGATCCAATCATCGGCAGCGACCAAAGCGGGATGATCCCAAGGGAGTCCGGCTTCGATGAGTGCCCGGAAGGCGAACGTCGTCTGTTCGACGACCCTCGGAGCTTGGGCCGGATGGATTGCCGCTTCCGGATCTCGCAGAGCTTTGTTCATCTCGTCGAGGAGTTGTCGGCAACGCGAAGCCGACGCCACCCCGGCTCCAGCTCGCAATGCCAGAATGGACAGGATCGACCCACGAGGCGTTCGGTCCGCCGCATCGATCCATTCAGTCAGTGCTTTCATGGCTCGTCGTAATTTGAGGCGAGGCCATCCAACCCCGCTCCATCGCCGATCGGGACAATTCTGATCTCGAAAGACATGGCTCAAGACGGGGTCGCGTGAATGGGCTTCGGGAACCGTCATCACCGAGAGGACCCTTGCTGCGTACACGTCGTCCATCGAATCGAACTCGCCCGCCTCGTCAAGGATCAAGTGAGGCAACTGCCCCGTGCCCCTCAGGAGGAGTCGCGTTCGGGGCGATGGGGAAAGGGAAGAGCGGTCAAGCAACCAGTCTCGCGTCGGGCGCACTCGATCCTCACTGACGTGGTGGAGCACCAAAGCGAGATAAGCTGTCAGTGTGGCGTCGGTTCCGCCCCACGAACCATCGGGCTCGCGAGCTTCGAGCAGTTCGTCGATGCTCGAAGCAACGTCGATGGGCGACAAACCGGGGACGAAGGCGGCAGCGATCAGCCATTCCATGAGCAGCGTGCGGCGGGCCATCTGGGAATCACCCCATGATCCATCGGGTCGCTGCTGAGCCAGTAACTCGTTTCGAGCGCGAAGGACGAGCACGTCCAAATTGTCCCAAGGTATCGGCCCGAACCCGGCGGTCGATGGAGAGAAATCGGCTCGAAAGGAAGTTGCGACAGTCGGCATCGGGAAACGACCCTGGTCCCTGAGTCGCCGCGAAAAAAATCAGGCAACGCTTGAGCGACCACGAAGTGTACTCACTTGGGGGCGCGCTGATCAAGTTCAACCACCAGTCCACATCCTCACGGTGGGGTCAGAAATCCATACACTGTGACCGAGAACGAATTCCAAGGGGATCCGACCCATGAGCCGATGGGCATTCCAAACGGTTTGGATCGTGGGGCTGGCGCTTCCTTGCCCGATCTTCGCCGCAGACATCGAAGCCGCGCTCGCAGCGATCAAAGCGGTCGGTCGGGAGGGCGTGGGCAATGAGCCTGCCCGGCGTGGTTGGCGCGACGTGGTCGCCGAAGGACCACGAGCTTTGCCGGTCATCTTCAAGGCGTTTGATGGGGTCGATCCCACGGTGGCGAATTGGTTCCGCACCGCCGTCGAGGCCATCGTCGAACGGGAGCAGCAAGCGGGGCGACCCATGGACAAAGGTCTGTTCGAGTCAGTTGCCACCGATCGCTCCCGATTCGCGCCGGCACGCGATTTGGCATTCGAGATGTTGGACCGTCTCGACCCGACGGCGCGACAACGGCTGCTCCCGGCGATGCTCGATGATCCCAGTGCGCGGATCCGTCGCGAGGCCATCGAGTGGGCGTTGCGATCGTCCCCGGACACCGATCGA
>CAKZUU010000036.1 GCA_937922175.1 uncultured Gemmataceae bacterium | reverse complement strand
GTCTCTCGGATTCTCCATCTCACCTTCAAGCGAATCCAATTCACACCGGATCTGATGCCGGCGGACATCACCGGCACCGACATCCTCCAAGACGATCCGGAGACGGGCCGACGACGGTTTGTCTTCCTCCAGGGTCCGATTTTCGCCAACATGATCTTGGCGGATGAGATTAACCGGACGCCGCCCAAAACGCAAGCAGCTTTATTGGAAGCCATGCAGGAGCACCACGTCACGGCCGGCGCCCATACATATCGACTGCCCGAACCGTTCTTTGTCCTCGCCACGCAAAATCCGATCGAACAGGAGGGAACCTACCCTCTTCCCGAGGCACAACTCGATCGATTCATGTTCAACATCGTCGTCGGGTATCCGACGCGGCAGGAAGAGCTGCAAATCATGAAACAGACGACGAGCAATTACAAACCCGAATTGAAACCCGTTCTCGACGCCGGGCAGATATTGCGGTTACAGGAAGTTGTGCGGCAGATTGTCGTCGCGGATCATGTGTTCGCTTATGCGGTGGATCTCGTGCGGTTGACGCGGCCCAAGGAACCGAAAGCTCCGAAGTTCATCCAGGATTGGGTGTCGTGGGGCGCGGGACCGCGAGCCAGCCAATATCTCATCTTGGGAGGGAAAGCCCGAGCGATCCTTCATGGCCGAATGCACGTCACCACCGAGGACATTCGAGAGGTGGCGTATCCCGTTTTACGGCATCGGCTGGTAACGACCTTCAATGCCGACGCCGAGGGAATTACCCGCGACCAAATCATCGAACGGCTGATTGAGACGGTGCCCCTCCCGCAAGAAGAGGCTGCCGCCCGAGCAAAACGCTGAAGGGCCGACGCGGGCGCGAGGACGGCAACGCGGATTTTCATCCATGAATTTCGACCCCAGCGAACTCCGTAAGTACGGCGGGCTGACGATGGTGGCCCGAACCCTCGTCGAAGGGTTCCTCACCGGGGTTCACAAAAGCCCTTACAAGGGATTCAGTGTCGAATTCGCAGAACACCGCCAATATTATCCAGGTGACGAAATTCGACACGTGGACTGGCGTGTTTATGGCAAAACCGACCGCTACTACGTCAAGGAGTATGAAGAGGAAACCAATCTCAAGGCCTACCTCCTCATCGACGCGAGTGGCAGCATGGCCTATCGTGGCGACCACCCCAGCAAGTTCCAGTATGCTCAATATGTCGCCGCTTCACTGGCGTATCTGATGCTGCACCAGCGCGATGCCGTGGGTCTGATCATCCATGACACCCAATTGCGACAGATGCTTCCCGCGCGTGCCAACACCAAACACCTCCTCCGGCTGATTCGCACTTTGGAGAACACCCAGCCGGGGGGCGAAACCGCATTGGCACCCCTATGGCACGATCTGGCGGGGCATCAATTCCGCCGACGGGGCATGGTCGTCATTCTTTCCGATTGCTTCGACGATTTGGACCGATTGCTCAAAGCACTGCGACATTTCCGTCACCGTCGGCATGAGGTGATCTTGTTCCACGTCTTGGCACCCGAGGAGATCGAATTTCCGTTTCAACGATTGACCCAGTTCCGCAGTCTGGAGCAGTCACGCGATCGGTTGCTCGTCGACCCCTATCGAATTCGCCGCGAATATCTCGAGCGATTCGAGGAGTTTTGCCGGCGACTGCGCGAAGGGGCAGGGCAGATGCAGATTGACTATCATCGGATGTGCACCAACGAACCAGTGGAACGAGCCTTGGGGATTTACTTGTCCCGGCGACAGCGACCGAGGTAACGAATGCCGTTGGGTTTCCTTCACGCGGCGATGCTCTTCGGCTTGATCACGGTTTTGATCCCGCCGATCATCCATTTTCTGTCACGGCGGCGGTATCAGGTCGTTGACTGGGGAGCCATGCAGTTCTTGCGGCTCAGCGACCGTCGTCGCCAGAGGGTCGCTTTCGAGGATTGGCTGTTGATGCTGCTGCGGATGGCCCTGCTCGCTGTGATCGTGCTCCTCTTGGCAGCGCCGTTCATCAGCCATTCGGCTCTCGCCCGTTGGAGCGGACGTGGACCTCGGGATGTGGTGATTCTGATCGATGGCTCCTACAGCATGGGTTTCCGCCGAGACGATCAGTCGGCCCACGATCGAGCTCTCAATCAAGTGCGACGCCTGGTGCAGGAGCTTCGCCCTGGAGACGGAGTGGCAATCCTCCAAGCCAAACGGCACATTGTCCCGATCGTTCCCTCGCTGTCAACCGATTTGTCCAAGGCCCTGACCGCGCTGGAAGCGATCCCCGCGCCGAGCGGTTCCGTCGACTGGCCCCACGCGATCCAAACCGCTGCGGACATCCTCGCACAGGGCCAACGGGCCGAGCGCGACATCATCATCCTCTCCGACGGTCAGCGCTATAGCTGGGCCGACGACTCGACCCTGTTACGCTGGGAACTCTTGGCACCGCGCTTTAGTCAGCAAGCGACGTCGCCTCGAATCTGGTATGCGAATGTCGACGCGGATCGGCCGGCGGATGTGACCAACGACTCGTTGCAGCCGATCCGAACGAACCGGCCTGTCGCCGCCGTCAATCGGGAGGTCACCTTCCGAGCCACCGTGACCCGACACGGAGGCAAAGGCGACCGAGCCGCCCGGCAGATACGCGTCAAGGTGGACGGCCGACCCGCCGGCGAAATTGCCTTGCCGGCACTGGGTGATGATCGCGAGCAGATTCCCATCTCCTTCACCCACCGTTTTGCCACACCGGGTTCGCATCTCGTGACCCTGACGCTGGACGATGATCCCCTGCCCGGCGACAACCAGCAACACTTCGCCATCGAGGTTGTCCGTGCATTGCCTGTGCTCTTGGTCGACGGAGACGAGCGACCAAACCCGCCGACGAGGGGCAGCGACTTCTTGCGAGATGCGTTGGCTCCTCGACGCGATCCGAACCCAGCCCTGTTGGTCCGCGTCATTCCCATCACCGCCTTCGACGAATCGTATCTGAATCGAGACCTGAGTGATGAGCCTGGCACCGTCCCGCGAGTGGTCGTTCTCTGCAACGTCGCGCAGTTAAGTGCCCATCAACAGGAGGCGATTGAGAGGTATTTGGCGGAGCGCTCCGGCGTCTTCGTGACATGCGGCAGTCGAACCGACGCGGCGTTCTTCAACGACCAGATGTTCCGCAACGCCCAGGGCTGGCTTCCCGCACGACTTGTCGAAACCGCCGGCGATGAAGACGACCTGCCGCGGGCTAGCCGCCCGGTACCGGCGAGCTTTTTTCATCCGGCCGTCGAGATCTTCCGGGATGTCGGAATCGGCGGATTGGCCGATGCCCTGTTCCCCAAATACTGGCGCCTGTCCATCACGGGGACCAATTCCTCGGTGCCCATCGCCATGTTGACGGGCGGCGATCCCTTTTTGGTTGAGAAGCCTTACCAATCGGGTCGAGTGATTCTTTCGGCGGTCCCCTTGGATGGCTCGTGGCGAAGCAATTTGACCGAACTACCGGCCTTCGTGCCGTTGGTTCACGAAGTGATCTTTTATCTCGCCGGAGGCCGCGCGGGCGAGAGAAATCTCTCTCCCGGTCAGCCGCTTCGCTTCCAACCCCTTCACGACTCACCCTGGGGCGAGTTGCGTTTGCGTCGGCCCGATGGAATCGAATCCGTCCTCCCCGTCGAAAATTGGCCTTTCGTCTATGACGATACGCATGAGCCGGGCGTTTACATCGTCTTCGACCGCCGCGACAACCCCACGTACTTCGTCGTTCCCACGGATAGCCGCGAATCACAATTGGCACCCATGAGCGACGAGGACCGGTCCAAAGTCGCGAAATGGCTGCCGCAAATCCGCTATGTCACGGACATCCAAGACCTCGTCGCGGGGTTGATGGAACGAACTCACAACGTCGAACTTTGGCTTCCAGCTCTGCTGCTGGCCTGCGCGTTGGTTTTCGCGGAGGTGGCCTTCACCCGCCGCCTGGCACAACGTCGGGCCGTATGAGTTCAAAACCCGAGGCCGTGCATGTACCGAATTCCCATCCCATGGCTTGAGAGCGTGATCGTTTTGAACCCACCGTTTGAAACCCTCCCCGGCGGGGTTCAACTGTTCGCGATTGTTGGACTGGCGGCGATCTTGGGGCTTCTCATCGTCGCGCTGTATCGTTACGAACTTCGCGTCATCGCCCCGATGCGAGCCACGGTGTTGCTGGCGCTTCGGGCGCTGGCGCTGATTGTGTTATGGTTGCTGAGCCTCCAGCCCGCGTTGAGCCGATCACGGAGCGAAACGATCCCCGGAGCCGTCGTCATCGCTCTCGATCAAAGTGACAGCATGACCGTCACCGATCCGCAACGCGACATCGTGACCAAGTTGCGTTTGGCGCGAGCCTTGGCCGTAGCAGATGACCTGGTCTCCTCCGATCGGCTGGAGGAATGGATTCAAAAAGAGACAAATCAAGCCAGCGACCGCCCCTCGACGTTGCCCAAGGATCACACGGCACGCCAAGCCTTCGACGAGATATGTCGACGAATCGATGCGCTGCCCCGATGGCAAGTTGCCCAAATGCTCTTGACTCGACCGCCGCTGGCAATGATCGAGGCGATCGCTCAACAGCACACCTTGGATCTCGTCGGTTTTTCTCAACGCATCGAGTCGATCTTGCCAGAACAATTAGCCTCGATCGCGTCCCCGCCGTCGGTCCGAGGTGAATATACCGATTTGCGGCTACCCCTGGACCGAGCGTTGGAAAGCGGTGGCCCCGATCGGCCGAAGGCCTTGGCCCTCGTCTTACTCACTGATGGACAACATAACTGGGGTCCCTCCCCCGTCGGTCCCGCGAGCGAGCTAGGCAAGGCCCAAGTGCCTGTTTTCCCTGTCCTGATCGGGGCCGATCGACCACCGACGGACGTGGCCATCACTTCGGTCGAGGCTCCCCGATCGGTGTTCAAAGGGTCGGAAGTGCCCATCGAGGTGCGCCTCCAGGTTCAAGGGATGGTCCCGCGCGAGCTGCTGATCCGTTTGACTCGTGAAGGGCAACCGCCTTCGGAGGAGCGTCTCGTGCATGACGGCCGAACAACGCACTACACGGTCAAATTCCAACCGAGGTTGGATGAAGTCGGGCGCCAGACCCTCACTGTCTCGGCGCGAGTCGAACCCGGAGAACTGCGAGAGGACAATAACAGTCGCCCGATCGCCGTGAATGTCGCCGACGAGACGGCAAATGTGTTGTTAATCGACGGCGAAGCCCGCTGGGAGTTCCATTACTTGAACACCGCCTTGCGACGCGACCGCTCGATGAAGCTGCAAAGTGTCGTGTTTTTGCAACCCCGCCTGGGCGCCATCGCGGACGAGGAGTTGATCCCGATCGGCTACCCCGCCACTCAGTTGCCAGCGGACCGCGACGCCCTGAATTCGTTCGATGGCATCATCCTGGGCGACGTCAGTCCCGAGCAGTTACCGCTCCCCGAACGACAACGCCTGGAGCGCTACGTCAGTGAACGCGGAGGAACGCTGGTGATTCTGGCCGGTAAGCGTTTCATGCCCTTGGCCTACGGCCAAGCGACCGGAGAGCGAGAGGAAGAGCCCTTGTTGCGATTACTGCCGGTGTCCGATGTTCGCGAGGTGCGACCGACGGCGGGCTTTCCCATGCGGCTGACCGCCGAGGGCCGGCTTTCGCCGTTCCTGCAATTGGACTCGACCCTTGACCGCAGCGATCGGATTTGGGCCGATCTGCCTCGACATTATTGGGGAATCGTGGGCCGAACCAAGCCCGGTGCCGTCACCCTCGCTTGGTACTCGCCGGACGAGGAAAACCCGCAGCCCGATCTCGCCCAGCGACAGCGAGAGTCGGCGTTGATGGCTCGGCATTTTTACGGCTTCGGGCGCGTCCTGTTTGTCGGGATCGACAGCACATGGCGCTGGCGGTTCAAGACAGGTGACCAATTCCACCACAAATTTTGGGGACAAGTGATTCGTTGGGCCGCCTCTGACAAACCGCTCATCGCCGGCAATGAATACGTGCGATTCGGAACACGCGAACCAGTGTACCGAGTTGGTCAAGAGATTGACTTCATCGCCCGGTTGAGCGAGTTGGCACGACCGCTCCCTGCCGATGCCCCGGTTGGGGTCCGCCTTTACCGCCGCGAGTCCGACGGACTCGAGCGAAACCTCGGTTTGATTCCCCTGACTCGTCGGGAGTTCCGCCCCCGCGAGCTGGAGGCGAAATTTCGTGATTTGCCGCCAGGTGACTACGCCGCCGAACTGGTCATCCCCGATCTGGCTGATCAGATACAAGGAGCGCCGAACCAAGACGGTGCTCCCCGACCCTTCCGTGCCTCATTCCAAATTGCCCCTCCCGACACCTCCGAGATGACGGAATTGGCCGCCCAGCGTATTTTGCTGGAGGACATCGCTGCCCGAAGCGGCGGAAAGGTTTTTGAGGTTCACCAGGTCTCCGAATTGATCGATCAATTACGCGAATCGGCATCGTTCCGCCGAGTGCCTGTCGAGATGCGGCTCGGACGTTCGTGGTGGACCCTATTGCTCTTGGCGGTCTTGTTGACGACGGAATGGATTTTGAGGAAATGGGTCGGCTTGCCCTAACGCCGATATCCCCATCGTCCCGGCTCGGTGACGATCGTCCGTCGTTGAGGCAAATCGGGGTCGAATCAGACGATCGCGCCGACCCGAAGCAATTCAAAGGCCGTCGTCCACGCTTCGCGTTCGTCCGGCAGATTCGGGGCCGATGCGAGAGAGTCCGGGCCGTCGGCCGATTGACTGAGGCTTGCCTGCCAGCCGGTCGGTGTCTGCCGAATCCGTAGGTAGACAGGCTCCATTTGGGGAGCCGTGATCCGGTAGCAGTTCTCCCCTGCCGCTTGGGCCTCACACTGGCGATACTTGAACCACGCGGGGATGGGCAGCTCCAAGGTGTCGTTCCTCACTCGGGACGCAGTTCACGGACCAGGAGGTTGATGCGTTGCATCACTTCCGTCGTTCGGCGTTCGTCTCGCGATTGAACCGCCAAGCGAAGGGCCTGAGCTTCCTTCGCCAAATTCTCGGAGCGAAGGGCGAGAACCGCCTGCTGGGAGGGAGGAATTTCTTTCGTGCGGGTCAGATAACGCGCTGTTTCTTCGAGACCCTGGGCCGCAGATTCGACTTCGCCCCATTGGTCGACGTAAAACGCCTCCGTCGCCATCGTGGCTTGCATTCGCGCCCGCTGAACCACATCGCGGTAACTCAGCGACCCGCCCTCGCTTGGAAGAGGCGGGATGGCTCGTCGCATTTCCGGGGCGACTTGACAACCCACCACCGGCATCAACGACGCGAGGATCACGAAGGCGCGGTGCATGGCGTCCCTCCACTGGAGCAGTGTGGACGGGACCGAGCGGAGTCAGCGTCCGGTTGGGCCGTAAGCACTGATGCCCGTCCGTGGCGCGATCTGAGGCGAATCGTCGGGCAGCGGATACCGGTCCCGGCCACGGCGTTTTTGCTCCTCGACAGTATATGCAGGATTGTCAGGTCGAGGACGGAAACGATTCTGTAACGGGCCGACGCTATTTTGGCAGCCCATCACCGCCAATAGGCCGACAAGGATCATTCCTCGCACCATGGCAGCCCCTCCGGGCCTGAACTTCGAGCCGTTACTCCGCTCACCTCTACTATCGCTCTCCCGTCAAGCGAGACCCGGCAAGGTTTTTCGCTCCCACCAGGTCTTCTCGTAAATCTTCACGGAACAATCGTCAAAGCCCCTACGGTTGGCGAGCGGTCGCGGTGGTCGTTCCGCTTCAATCGCCTCGTGCGCAGGATTCGCCGAAATATCAGACCCGAAGCGCAAGCAGCGGCCAGCTCGAGCAATCGAAGGATGGAGTTCTCGCTCAGCGTCCAGAAGCCAGAGAACGACGCGAGGCGCGAGAGCGAGACGAAGACCACGCGATGTCCGGGTCGAAGGGAGGAGGGGGAAAGCGGTGAATTGCCCTTGACAACCCCCCGGTTGGAAACCGTAGGATGCATGTACGCGGACCCAAGCGGCTGCCACTGTCGTGACTCACGCGGAGCGGCCGGCAACATCGGCGGGATCTTCCGGAGACTCGGCCCGCCGGTCGAATGGAGCGGGGATGAGGCGAGGCAGCAAGAAGTTCATGCATCCCATCCGCGGAGCGGTATCCCACCCGTGAACCCGCGGCGAGCTTCAACCTCCCTGCTGCACCCGTAGGTCGACTTCCACTGTTTCCACCCGGCCCATGTTCCGTCGTGTTCCGGCTTCGGATCGTTGCCGCCGACAGCCCGCTTGTGCTTCGCTGTCCTTGGTACGGAGGTGACAAAGAATGTCCTGGGCTAAGTCCATCCTGAGCGAGCTTCGCACTCAGGTCGATCTCGACGACTACCGAAAGCTCCATTGGGAAGGGACTTTCGAAGACTATCTCGACATCGTTATCCAACACCCCGAAGTGACCCGCACGGCCTATCAACGGCTGTACGATATGATCCTCTCCCACGGCACGGAGGAGGTGTACGAGAATAAAGAAAAGATCATTCGCTACAAGTTCTTTACAGAGTATGCTTCCAAGTTCGGCGATGCCATCTACGGCTTGGATCGGCCCCTGATGCAACTTGTCAATGCCTTCAAAAGCGCCGCCCAAGGCTACGGCACCGAACGGCGCGTCCTTCTCTTACACGGACCGGTCGGTTCGTCCAAATCCACGATCGCTCGGCTCTTGAAACGAGGGCTTGAAGAATACAGTCGTACCGACGGCGGCATGCTCTTCAGCTACGCCTGGAAGATGGACGACGGAAGCTATGTCAAAGCGCCGATGCATCAGGAACCTCTTCTACTCGTTCCTCACGAGTTGCGACCCAAGCTCCTGGAACGCATCAACTCGCAACTCAAGCCAGGCCAACGAGAAGTCCAGATCAAAGGCGATTTGAATCCGTATTGCCGACAGATGATGCGCGAACGTCTCGCGCGCTACAACGGCGATTGGCACCGCGTCATGGAGGATATTAAAGTCTATCGTCTCATCCTCTCCGAACAGGACCGCGTCGGCATCGGTACCTTCCAACCAAAGGATGAGAAAAACCAGGACAGCACCGAACTGACCGGCGACATCAATTACCGCAAGATCGCCGAGTACGGAACCGATTCCGATGCCCGAGCTTTCAATTTCGACGGCGAGTTGAACATCGCCAATCGCGGTCTGGTTGAGTTCATTGAAGTCCTCAAGCTCGATGTCGCCTTCCTTTATGACCTGCTCGGGGCGTCGCAAGAGCACAAGATCAAGCCGAAAAAGTTCGCCCAGACCGACATCGACGAAGTCATCATCGGCCACACCAATGAGCCGGAGTACAAACGGCTGCAAAACAACGAGTTTATGGAAGCCCTTCGCGACCGGACTGTGAAAATCGATATCCCTTACGTCACGCGGTTGCGCGACGAGATCAAGATCTACGAGAAAGACTTCAATCCGGAAAAAGTGAGAGGAAAGCATATCGCTCCGCATACGATCGAGATCGCCGCGATGTGGGCCGTTCTGACGCGCCTGACCCCGCCAAAGCACGCGAGCCTGACGCTGCTGCAAAAGTTGAAACTTTACAACGGGAAGACTCTCCCCGGTTTCACCGAAGACAACATCATCGAATTGAAGCGCGAGGCGGCCAACGAAGGCATGACAGGCATCAGCCCGCGTTACATCCAAGACAAAATCAGCAATGCCCTCGTGGCTCACCCCGACGAGGACAATATCAACCCCTTCATGGTGCTTAAAGAACTCGAAGAAGGGCTGCGGCACCACTCCCTGATCACCAGTGAAGAACAGTATCGTTACTACCGGGAGTTGCTTGCCGTGGTCCGCGAAGAATACGAAGACATCGTCAAGAACGAGGTGCAACGGGCCATCGCGGCAGATGAGGACGCCTTGCAGCGGCTGTGCGCCAACTACATCGACAACGTCAAGGCGTACACGCAGAGGGAAAAGGTGCGGAACCGCTATACCGGCAACTACGAAGAACCCGACGAGCGACTCATGCGGTCGGTCGAAGAAAAGATCGACATCCCCGAGAGTCGAAAGGACGATTTCCGTCGCGAGATCATGAACTACATCGGGGCCCTCGCGATCGACGGCAAGAAGTTCGATTACAAGACGAACGAGCGACTGCAGAAGGCCCTGGAATTGAAATTGTTCGAGGATCAGAAAGACACCATCAAGCTCACCTCGCTGGTGTCGAATGTGGTGGACAAAGCGACGCAGGAGAAAATTGATGTCGTCAAGAGCCGACTCATCCGCAATTATGGCTATAATGAGGCGAGTGCGACGGACGTGCTGAACTTCGTCGCAAGTATTTTCGCTCGAGGGCACACGAAGAAGTAAACGGAAGTCGGCGAGTCTGGAGCCGGCCCGCGGCCGCATCGGCGGGTATGGCTCGTGCGGGACCTGCTGACGGTGAAACAAGCTGGTTGGGGACCCACCCGGCGTGAGTACGTGAACCTGGTCAGGCCGGAAGGTGCAGCCATAAGCGTGGCAAACGTGCGGCGTGGAGCATCCTCAACCAGCCTTCTTTGACAAGCGACGCCCACGGACGTTTTGTCCGTGGGCTTTTTTTCAGGTCGGGATCTATGGGCCAACGCATCGAGCGAGATTACCAACGGTTCCGAAAGATCGTTCGCGGGAAGGTCAAAAGTAACCTCAGTAAGTACATCACTCGCGGCGAACTCATCGGTAAAAAGGGACGCGATCTGGTCAGCATCCCTCTGCCCCAGATCGAAATCCCTCAGTTTCGCTACGGACAAAAAAATTCCGGCGGCGTCGGCCAAGGTGAGGGCGATGTCGGCCAGCCGCTCACCGCACCGCAACAGGGTGATGGAGAACAAAAAGCCGGCGACCAACCAGGGGGCCACATCCTCGAAGTCGATATCACCCTCGACGAATTGGCGAGCATTCTCGGCGAAGAACTTGCCCTTCCACGCATCGAACCCCGTGGCAAGAAAAACATCCTCACAACGCGCGACCGCTATTCCAGCATCCGTCAGGTCGGTCCGGAGTCGTTACGCCACTTCAAGCGGACGTACAAACGTGCCATCCGACGGATGATCGCCTCGGGAACCTACAACCCCGACGATCCTCGTGTCATCCCCGAGCGTGCCGACAAACGATATCGCTCCTGGAAAGAGGTCAAACTGCCCCAAAGCGTCGCCTGCATCATCTACATGATGGATGTGTCCGGCTCAATGACCGACGAGCAAAAGGAAATCGTCCGCATCGAGGCTTTCTGGATCGATACTTGGATCAAGGCTCACTATCAAGGCATCGAAACAGTCTACATCGTCCACGATGCTGTCGCCCAGGAAGTCGATGAGCAAACTTTCTACCACACTCGGGAGAGCGGAGGCACCAAAATTAGCTCCGCGTATGAGCTCGCCGACCGAATCATCGAGCAGCGTTATCCGCCGGATCAGTGGAACCTGTATGCCTTCCATTTTTCCGACGGAGACAATTGGGGCGATGATGTGCCCAAGTGCTTGGAACTTTTGAAAAACGACCTTCTCCCCAAGTTGAACCTTTTCGGTTATGGCCAGGTGGAAAGCCCCTACGGCTCGGGCGAATTCTTCGATTACATCCAGGAATTGAAGTCGGATCATGACAACGTGGTCGCCAGCCATATCCCCGACCGCGATGCCATCGTCCAATCGATCAAAGATTTTCTCGGCACGGGTCGCTGACCCCGTTCGGTTCATGCGTTCAACACCACCCGAGCCTGATGAAGGATGGTCCAACCATGCGTGGTTTTCAAAGCACCAACCTGCCCCCTCACCTACGCATCCTTAAGGAGGAAATCGAAGGATACGCCCGCTCCTATGGCTTGGACTTCTACGAAACGATCTTCGAAGTCATCGATGCCGAGGAGTTGAACGAGATCGCGGCCTATGGCGGTTTCCCCACCCGCTATCCGCATTGGTCGTTCGGTATGCAATTCGAGGAACTCAAAAAAAGCTACGACTACGGCCTGTCCAAAATTTATGAGATGGTGATCAATAATGATCCCTGTTACGCCTACTTGATGCGCAGCAATCACATCGTCGATCAAAAACTCGTGATGGCCCACGTGTACGGCCACTGCGATTTCTTCAAGAACAACCTCTATTTCGCCCATACGAATCGCAAGATGATGGATGAGATGGCCAACCACGGCGCACGCATCCGCCGCTACGTCGAGAAGTACGGCGAAGACGAGGTCGAGTCCTTTCTCGACCGCTGCATGTCCATCGACGATCTCATCGACATCCACTCGACCTTCATCAAACGGCGTGAGGACTCGTCCCGCTTTGACTTTTCCGACCGCTCCGATCGGGACTACCAATTCGGCCGAAGCAAACGCTTCAAAAGCAAAGATTACATGGATGACTACATCAACCCCCCCGACATCCTTCGTGCCGAGGAAGAACAAGAAAGGCGACGGCGTGAGCAAACCGAGCGGAGCTTTCCTGAACAACCCGAGAAGGACGTTTTACTCTTCCTGATCGAACACGCACCATTGAAAGGGTGGCAACGCGACATCTTGGAAATCATCCGCGACGAAGCGTACTACTTCATGCCCCAGGCGCAGACGAAAGTCATGAATGAAGGCTGGGCCAGCTACTGGCACACGAAG
>CAKZUU010000035.1 GCA_937922175.1 uncultured Gemmataceae bacterium | reverse complement strand
GTTGTACAGGGCCCCGTGGGCCTTGATGTGGTGCAGGGGCAGGCCCCGCACCTTCAGAAAAGCGCTCAGGGCCCCCACCTGGTAGAGCACGTCGGCGTAGATCTCCTCGGGCATGTGCCACCGCTCATGAATCGAGATTACGCCGAACTGTTGACGCTGATCGGGAAAGCCGTCGCGACCACCAAAAAAGGCGATCAGGTCCTGGCCCTGAAACGATTCAGCTGGTTCAGCATCGAGTTTGGACTGATGGAAGAGGCACGCGAAGTCAAAGTTTTTGGCGCGGGGATCCTTTCTTCAACGGGCGAGATTCCTTACTCGATCGAATCGCCGGAAGTGGTCCGTCGACCGTTTGTGACCGACGAGGTGATCGAGACCGATTACGATCCCTCCCGTATGCAGGACCAACTGTTCATTGCTCCATCGTTCGCTTTTCTTCGCTGCGAACTGGAGTCACTGGTCAAGCGATTTAACATTCCCGTGTGATGAGACGCTATCGAGGGACTTCTGGAATGAGCACTGACATCAAAATTCGACGCATTGATCACGTTCGTTTTTTTGTCGGGAACGCCCGGCAATCGGCTTATTTTTATCGCAACGCTTTCGGTTTCGATGTCGTCGCTTACGCGGGCCTGGAGACGAAGGTACGCCATGAGGCGGGCTACGTATTGCGGCAAGGCGAAATCACCTTCGTCCTCGCGTCGCCCCTGGGAAAGGAACATCCGGACAGCCAGCGGTTGATCCTTCATGGTGATGGCGTGCAGGATATTGCCCTGGAAGTCGATGATGTCGAGGCAGCGTATCAGACGGCGGTGTCCCGAGGGGCTGCCGGCGTGCGGGAACCACAGATCCTCGAAGACCAGTTTGGCGTTCTCCGCATCGCGACCATTCGCACCTATGGCGACACGTTGCACAGCTTTGTCAATCGGGACAATTATCATGGAGTGTTCGCGCCGGGTTACCTCCCGATCGACCCCGAGCGCTACAATCCGGCGACATTTCATCCCGTCGGGTTGGCGGCGATCGATCATATCGTCGGCAACGTCGAAGAGGGAAAGATGAACGAGTGGGTTGACTTCTACAAAAGGGTTCTAGGCTTTGAACAGTTGATTCACTTTGACGACAAGGACATCAGCACCGAGTACTCAGCGTTGATGTCGAAAGTGGTACAAAATGCCACTGGCCGCATCAAATTCCCGCTGAACGAGCCGGCGCGAGGGCGCCGCCGCTCGCAGATCGAAGAGTATCTGCAATTTTACGGCGGTCCCGGTGTCCAACACATCGCCCTTCTGACAGGCGACATCATCAACACCGTGAGTGCGATGCGGAAGAACGACGTCTCGTTCCTGCGAGTGCCTCGCGCTTATTACGACATGTTGCCTGAGCGGGTCGGAGCGATTCAAGAGGACATCGAGGCGTTAGCGGATCTCGGGATTCTGGTGGATCGCGACGACGAGGGCTACATGCTCCAGATTTTCACCAAGCCGGTGTGCGATCGGCCAACGCTCTTTTTCGAGGTGATCCAGCGTCGCGGATCTCGGAGCTTCGGCAAGGGGAATTTCAAAGCCCTGTTCGAGGCCATCGAAAGGGAACAAGCGGTCCGTGGCACGTTGTGACGACGCTTGTCCCATCGTGCCCCGATTTCGGAGGTCCGTGAGAGCCTTTGTAACATGCCCCCTCCCTTTCCGGTTGCATCGATCCGTGATTTCTACGCCTTCGAGCAACACGTCAAAACCTGTCGCGCCCAAAGGGGGCTCGAGATGGTCCCCCAATGGTATCAAATCCCTGTCTTCTATTTCTCCAACCCAACGTGCGTCATCGGCGACGGCGATCCGGTGTTCCCTCCGGCGGGAAGCAGCGCTCTCGACTACGAGTTGGAACTGGCCTGCGTGATCGGCCGGGCGGCCCGAGATTTGCCGACCGATGATCAGGCGATGGACTGTGTCGCCGGCTTCACCATCATGAACGATTGGAGCGCGCGGGACCTGCAACGAGTCGAAATGGCCGTCGGCTTGGGGCCCAGCAAAAGCAAGGATTTCGCGACGTCCCTGGGACCGGCTCTCGTCCCCTGGCCCCAACTACGCGATTGCTACTCGAACGGACGGTTGCATCTCTTGATGACCGCTCGCGTCAACGGTCACGAACTCTCCCGAGGTCGCGCTCAGGACATGTACTGGACCTGGCCGCAAATCCTCGCTCACGCGAGCCGCGATACCGAATTACGGCCGGGTGATGTCATCGGCTCGGGAACCGTCGGTTCGGGGTGCATTCTCGAACTGACACCCGAGCGAGTGGGTGGTTGGCTGAAGCCCGGCGACTTGGTGGAGTTGGAAATCGAACGCCTTGGCGTCCTGCGAAATCCGATTATCGAACGCCCCGGGTGACTCATGCCTCCTTATCTGCGACTTGGTTCGATTCCCCCGAAACGGCATACGGAACACCGTTGTGAGCCGGGCTTTCTTGGCGAGGGGATCTATTATGAAGAAGTCGTCACCACCGCCGGCTTCAGCCGAGCCTACAGCATCGTGTACCATCTTCGACCCCCCACTCGTGTACGTCGGGTCGAGCCGGCTGGTCGCCTCGAGATCGACGTCGCGAGCGAACCAGCTTTGCGGCACTATCACCTGAAAACTCTCTCCTTGCCCCGTCAGGGCGATCCCATTTTCGGTCGGGTACCGCTTTTGACCAATGCGGACGTGACCCTGTGGCGATGCCGACCTGAGCGACCCCAGGGCGAGTTGTATCGCAACGCCACGGCCGACGAAGTCATTTTCGTGCATGGCAGCGGTGGCGAGTTACACACGATGTTTGGCAAACTTGTGTTTCGACCGTTCGATTACATCGTCATCCCTCGTTGCACGACGTACCAGATGACGCTCGACAATCCAGCCCGAGCGGAACTTCTGATTATCGAATCCGGCCCCATTGTTGAGATACCGCCGCGATACCTGAACCCCGACGGGCAACTGCGCCTCGGGGCTCCGTATTATGAGAGAGACTTTCATGGCCCCAAGGAGCTCACCACCGTTGATCGTGAGACCGACGTCACCGTCGTCATCAAAGACGGGAGTCGATTGACTCGCTACACGCTGGCGAGTCATCCATTTGACGTCGTCGGCTGGGACGGGATGCTTTACCCGTATACGTTCAACGCCGACGATTTTGAACCGATCACGGGCAAAATCCATCAACCGCCGCCGATCCATCAGACATTCGAGACGAAGGCATTTGTCATATGCACTTTCGCGCCGCGCCTGCTCGATTATCATCCACACGCGGTAAAGGTTCCGTATGCCCATTCGAACGTCGAGGCCGACGAGGTGCTCTATTACGTCCGTGGTCGATTCGGAAGTCGACGAGGAGTGGAAGAAGCCTCCATCACCTTGCATCCCAGAGGCATCCCGCACGGGCCTCATCCAGGAACCATCATCGCGAGCCGACCGATGACCCACACAGACGAATTGGCCGTCATGGTCGATACCTTTCGTCCGCTGCACCCCACTCAAGCCGCTCTGAAGGTTGACGACCCGACGTATCCCTATAGTTGGTTGGAATAATCATTCGGCAGCGAGGGATCGTCGATGGAGATGGATGTGCAAAACACCAGCGTCGTGGACGTGTACCACGCGCTGGTCGGTAGTGTTGTGCCGCGCCCGATCGCTTGGGTCACCACGCTGGCACCTTCAGGTGTGGTGAATTTGGCACCGTTCAGCTTCTTCAACACCTTCGGGGCGAACCCCCCTGTGGTGGTTTTCTCTCCTACCCTGCGACGCGATGGGACGAAGAAGGACACGCTCCGAAATCTGGAATCTCTGGGCGAATTCGTGTTGAATGCGGCGGTAGAGTCGCTGGCGGAGCAGGTGAACCTGTCGTCCAAGGAATTGCCGCCCCATGAGAGCGAAGTTGCTCTCGTGGGATTGACGACAGTGCCGGCAGCGCGAGTCAAACCGCCCCGTATCGCCGAGGCACCGATCCACCTGGAGGGCGTGGTTCGTCAGATCGTTCCGATCGGTTCAGGTCCGATTTCCGCGAATCTCGTGATCGGCGAAATCGTCCACATCCACATCGACGACCGAGTGCTCGACGCGCACGGTCGGGTCGATCCGCGTCAGCTTCGTGCGATTGCCCGGTTGGGGGGCGATTATTACTGCCGAGCCACTGACCTCTTCGAGATGTGCCGCCCGTGAATGAGCATCTTCAGATTCGAGCGACGACCGGGGCCGACGTGGAAAAACTCGTTCATCTCAGCGCGGCGACCGGCATGTTCAAGCCGCTCGAGATCGAGACCTTGCGCGAGATCTTCGCGGACTATTTCCGCGACGGTTCGTGTCCTGACCATCACGCCCGAACGCTCGTGACGGCGGAGGGAGTGGTTGGCTTTGTCTACTTTGCCCCCGCACCGATGACAGACCGTACCTGGTATCTGTATTGGATCGTCGTAGCGAAAGAGGTTCAAGGAAGAGGTTACGGTCGAAAACTGTTGCAGCACACTGAGGACGAGATTCGCCGCTTGGGTGGAAGAGTCTTGTTCATCGAGACGTCGGGCATGCCACATTACAACCGAACACGCGAGTTCTATGGTCGGCAGGGGTACGACCAGGAAGCCGTTTTGCGCGATTATTATGCTCGGGGCGACGATATGATCGTCTTTCGCAAAGTCCTCGATGGGGATCCGTCCTGACCAGGATGGGACATCGACGTCGGTTGGGAAGCGACTTCGTGACGAAGAAGAGAGATCCCGTGGCCGCTTCATTTCTGCCTTGCCTCTCGCATTAGAATTTGGACGACCAACGAGGTGAAAGGATCAAGAGATTGATTGGGAGGAAGCGTTGGGAGTCGGGTACGTTGGGTCGGAAGGAGAAGTCGAGAAACATCGGGGAGAGGGAGTGTGGTCACGAGACGGGGAAGAGGGGTCATTGCGGGAGTGGTCAACGTGAGCAAGGAGCGCAATGATGGCAAACGGAGGAATGTTCTTAAGGTACGAGCTTTTACTAATCTTGCGGGGACTCGGTGGCCGATGAAGTTGGTGACGATCAGGAACAACGGGGCGGCTTGCCGGGACCCGCACGCGATCGGTTAACCGATTGCCCGACTTGCCGCCACACGAGTTCCGCACCTACCTGATCGCCCCCGGCAGAAGCCCCTGGCAAGGAGGCCCCCCAGGTGCCGCCCCCGCAAGCGGCCGTCGGGACAGGTAGGTGAACCCCGCGTGTTGCCGGTCCCCCCCGGCCCGTGGGTTGGGGCTAGCGTGTCAAACCGGAGTGCCCGCCATGAAGAAAGTGTTCACCACCGGTCAGGTGGCCAAGATTTGCAAAGTCGCTCCGCGGACCGTCTCGAAGTGGTTCGATTCTGGTCGACTCAAAGGATACCGCATCCCGGGAAGCCAGGATCGACGCATCCCCCGCGAGCAGCTCATCAAGTTCCTCAAAGAGCACGGCATGCCTTTGGGTGAACTCGAAGAAGAAGAATGGCACAAAATCCTCATCATTGGTGCCGAGAAACTCTTCATTGATCGGCTTCAGGAAATGTTGCCCGATAGTGAAGATTACAAGTATCAAATTGCCAACTCCGGCTTCGAGGCCGGGATCATGGCTCAAAGCTTCCACCCCGACACGATCATCATCGACCTGTCGTTGGGCCGCAGCGAGGCGCTGCAGATTGCCGCCAATCTCCGCCGCGATCCCGCGTACGAAAACACGATGATGATCGCCTTGGCGAGCGAGGACGAAGCCGATCCCGATTCGTTGAAGACGGCCCACCATTTCAACGAAGCCTTCAAGAAGCCGTTCGACATCGCCCTCTTGGCCGAACGGATTCGCACCCTCGCCTTGGCCAAACGCGAAGACTGATTCAACGGTCCAGCGCATCCGATGCAGGGGAGTCTACCTGACATGATGTCAAGGGACTCCCCCTCGGCCCCTTTCCATCGATCTTGCCCGGCCTCGCTTCTTCGGCACGTTTCGTCGGTCAATCGATCATCCCGTGCAACGGACCTCCTCTTGCCGCCATCTGGTCCACTCGGCGAGTCACCTCGGGGTCCTCCTCGACGGGCGGAGCGTGGTGAGGCTTTATTCGGGCATCGATCACCAATGATCCGATGCAACCCCAGTGCTTCTGTTCGATAAACTCGCCAATGCCATATATGTCCGGTGCCGGATCCGAGCGCGTGAACACGACCCAGAGGAAATTGTTCAGGGAGTCGGCGGTGAATCGGCTGTCATCCACAATCACCAGCAGCGGGTACCGATTGATCGGGTCCGAAGGGGAAAACGAGCGGACGAACCGCTGCATCGGTTGTTCGATTTCGGACCGACTCGATGCCGTGCGTGCCGAGGGACCTCGGATCGCCAACACCCCGGGCAGGCACAAACGCGGCTCGTCGAAGCCGGTGGGAAGCGAGGGAATGTTGACATCCGTGGGCAGGTCTCGTCGCGGTTTGCCACACGCCGCCATGATCACTTTCGATCCTTCATTCAACCCGTGGCCACTGTAGTCTAAAGTGTCGATCGTCGTTCGTGTCTGGAAATGCAGGTCGCGGCGCCAGTCGATCCGTCGGAGCCAGTGTTGCCAAAACGTGGGAAGATCGTGAATGTCCAGACTCGGGTCGTCCTCGCCAGCGACGATCAACAGATACTTGGCCAGCGAAAGTTGCCCTTGACCGAGCACGGCGTGAGCAATGGTCAGCAACTCTTGCGGCCGTCGCTCTTCGGCATATGGGACGTAACGTTCACTACCAATCGCGAGGAGTAACGGATGGACGCCGGCAGCATCGACAGCGTGGACGGCCTTCAGTCCCGCGATGACGGTCGGAATCACCGGGCCCGTCAATTCGTGAATCAGTTCTCCGAACGAGGTGTCTTCCTGGGGCGGCCGACCCACGACCGTGAATGGCCAAATCGCATCGCTGCGGTGATAGACACCATCGACTTGAAGGACCGGGAACTGGTGCACCAACGAGTAATAACCCAGGTGGTCGCCAAAAGGGCCCTCGGGCAACAACCGATGGGGGTCAATGGTGCCGGTAATGCAGAAATCGGCGTCGGCGAAGAGCGTGTGCCCCCGATCGCCCGCAATGAGTCGAACCCTCCTTCCCCCCAAGGCGCCAGCGAACGCGAGTTCGGGAAGGCCCTCGGGCAGCGGCATGACCGCAGCCACTGTCATCGCCGGAGGACCACCCACGGCGATGGTCACGCGCAGCGACTCGCCTTTCTCCAACGCCGCCGCGTGGTGCACGCCGATCCCTCGATGAATCTGATAATGAAGACCCACCTCCCGATCCGATCTGTAGTCATTGCCGGACAATTGAATCCGGTACATGCCGAGATTGGAGTACCGCCAACCCGGCCGACGCGGGTCTTCGGTATACACTTGCGGTAAAGTGATGAACGGTCCGCCGTCCTTCGGCCAAGAGCGAATCGCGGGCAGATGGCGTACGGAAGTCCGGTTCTGCAAGATTGGCCCCCGTCGGACATACTTTGGCCGAAGGTTCCACAACGTCCGGGGAACGTCGCGATAACGCCAAGGTTGGCGCCAAAACGCCGCAGGCTCGATCTTCAACTCGACGAGGTGTCGAACTGCCGCAAGAGTGTCGCGAAACAACCACCGTGTCCGCTCCCTCGTGCCGAACAAGTTGCAAACCACCGAAAACGTGCAGCCGCGTACCCGCTCGAACAGCAACGCCGGAGCCTGGCAACGATAAGCTCGACGCTGTATTTCTGCCAACTCGAGGTTAGGATCGACCTCGACCGTGATCCGCCGCAACTGACCGTGCCGTTCCAGATCTTCGACGCACTCTCGCAATGAGCGGTACCTCATGTGCCTTTCCATCACCCAATGGGGCGCAAAAGACGACGGAGCTGTTGTACCATCGATGCGGCGGAGTACCTTATTCAACGTCTCCGCCAAAGTCCTCCTGGTCAACCGGATGATTGTGTTGTAGGCTAACTGGCACAGAAGTTTGTCTTCCCCCCAGAACGGCGCGGAGGAACCGATGCTCCGCATCCTCAGTTCTCGAAAACGTCTGTGCGATGGACTGACTCGCCGAGACATGCTTCATGTCGGCAGCCTAGCAACGCTGGGGCTGAGTTTGCCGGCCTATTGGCGAGCTCAACGGGCCGTCGCCTCTTCGCCGCACCACTCGGAATTGAGCGGGTTCGGCAAAGCCAAATCCTGCATTTTGCTGTTCCTCTATGGCTCGCCGAGCCAATTGGAAACGTTTGACGTCAAGCCGCACGCCCCAATCGAGGTCCGCGGTGAATTCTCGACCATCCCGTCAAGTGTACCGGGTTATCGGGTCGGCGAATTGCTTCCCGAAACGTCGAAGGTGATGCACCTGACGACAGTGCTGCGGTCAGTGACGCATCCGTACCCAATTCATGGGGTCGCGTACGCCACCACGGGCGTGGACATGATCGATGTGTCGATGGAGCTCAATCCGCGGGATCCGAGGCATTATCCCTTCATCGGGTCTGTGGTGGAATATTTGACGGCGAAACCAGGGGATCAGCAAGACCGAGCGCCGACCAACGTTGCCTTGCCCTGGCCCATGAGCAGTCGACGAACCGGCGAAGTCGCCCGAGCAGGCCCTTATGCCGCCTTCTTGGGAGGGGCATATCATCCGAAGTGGACCGAGTTTCGAGGCGAGGCGACGCGTACCTGGGTCAAGACATTGCTCGAACAGCGGTTTGAGGGTGGTGAACCATACATGGGTATCACACCCGACAGCAAGTTTGAATTGGCCGACGTCACCGATACGAACGGCGACATAACCTTGGATCGGCTGGATGGTCGGCGTAGTCTGCTGCAACAACTCGAAGAGGCCTGCCGTCATCATCAGTTCGGAGATGGGGGCGCCTCCCACGACCGTTTTCGACAGATGGCGTTCGACCTGATCCGCTCCCCAGTGGTGCGACGCGCTTTGGACCTGCAACTTGAACCTCGCTCCCTCCGTGAATCGTATGGGATGACGCTGTTTGGGCAGGCATGCTTGGCGGCACGTCGGCTCGTCGAGGCGGGTTCTCGCTTCGTCACCGTTTTCTGGGACGAATTCGGATTAGCCGGCTCCGGCTGGGACACCCATTGGAATCACTTCGCCCGGATGAGAGAAGAACTTTGTCCTGGCTTCGATCGAGGTTTTGCCGGTCTGCTCCGCGACCTGGAACAACGCGGGCTGATGGACGAAACTTTGGTGGTTTGCATGAGTGAGCACGGCCGGACACCGAAGATCACTTCCGGGAATGGTGGCGGACGAGATCATTGGTCGCAGTGCTATAGCGTCGTCTTGGCCGGCGGAGGCATCAAACGAGGCAGTGTCATCGGACAATCGGATCGCATTGCCGCCACGGTGACCGAGCGACCGATCTCGCCCAAAGACATCCTCGCCACCATTTACCATTTGTTAGGAATCAACCTCGAGGCACATCTGACCGATCGCACAGGTCGGCCGGTGCCGCTGGTGCACAAAGCCTCCGTGATTCAGGAAGCCATCGCCTGACGACCGTGGCGAAACTGGGTTCATTTCAGGGGAAAATCAGTGGGCGACGACGTGCAAGTTCTGGTCGTTTCCGTCGCTGTCGGGGCCGCTCTGTTCTACATCGTTCGGAATTTTCTCAGAGAAGGGTCAGGGGGCCCAAACGGATGCGGTGGCCGTTGCTCATGTCGAGCCGACGTTCATCAGGAGACGATGAGGCCGGGGCATGAGCGACAGCGGCGTCAGGTCGTGCCGCTGCCGAGGCATCAGGAAGACGGGACGCGGTAAACACTGGCAAGGATCGCCAGCGAGGCGCTACTTGTTCTCTTCTTTCAGCTTCTTCAGTTCGGCTTCGAGTGCTAAACGCCGTTTGCGAGCTTCGGCTTCTCTTTGTTCGGCCGCCATTCGTGCTTTTCGGCTTTCCTCTTCTTCGAGCAGGGCTTTCTCAATCGCATCTTCCAACGACTTGATTCGACCCTCGCGCGAGGCTGTCGCTTTCTTCGGCACAGGAAACTTTCCTGCTTTGAATGCGGTGATCAAGGGGATCACTCTCTCGGAGGGGATGGCGTAGGTCTCAGTGCGACCCGCACGAGCGATGTTAATACCGATCGTTTTCCCATCGAGATCGACAAGAGGCCCGCCGCAGTCGCTTGGCTGGAGGACCGTATCGTGCTGAAGAATGTTGGCGAATCCGCCGCGTCGATCGCTCAACCGACTACCCATTCGATTCTGAAACTCACCGCGGTTGGCTTCAAAGGGGCGACGAGCCAGTTTCAAATTGGTTTCTTGTTCCGTGCCTTCGCGTAAAAATTGGACGCGGATCGAATCGCCCGGTTTCTTGTTGCGGAGGAACGAGAGGACGTCGTCGTTGCTGGTCATCGGCTGGTTGTCAATAGAGAAAATGATGTCGCCCTCTCGGAGTCCGGCCTTGGCCGCGGGAGTGTCGGGCGCTACCGAAACGATGCGGACGCCGCCCTCGCTCGGCGACATGACAATCCCCATGTAGCCCGAATTGGGATTCGGAGCGAACGCGGGAGAGGGTGGGAGATCACGCGAGAGGACGCTGATCACCCCGATCGCGATGGGTTGTCGTTCCAACCCAGGTGTGATGACCCAGCTCCCGACGGCATCTTCCAAACTGTTCCGCCACTCGACGACAGGCAGAGCTGAGGCGTCGATTTTCAGCATCGCAAGGTCGTCGGGGTGGACGCCAACCAAAGTCGCCGGGAATTCCCGACCGTCCTTGAGTTTGACCTTCAAGTCGCCCTTCAATTCGCTGAATTTGGTGAGGATCCAACCGTCGGGATCGACGATGGTCCCCAAGACCAAGTCGCCCCCCTCCCCAGAGACGCGCACCGTCGCTTCACTTGCCTTCTGGCACACTTCGGCCACAAGGTGCAGAATATCTGGGTGCGACCGCGAATTGAGATTGACGTTTTGAGCGCGAACCGTCGTCGTCGCGACGAGGAACGCGATACTCGTAACGAGAACGCCCAATCGACTCATAGCCATTCTCGAAAGATTAGATCCGCCGAAACACGTCGTTATGATCGCATCGAACTCATGGGTTCAGCACAACTTTCAGGGACACCCGCTCGATCCCGCGATCGATCTCAAAGACGATTGAATCGCCCTTCTTTTTCGCAAGAACAATCTCCCGAATCTCATCCGCGCTTGACACCGACTTTCCGTCGACGCTGACGATGAGGTCTTTGGGGCGTAGACCCGCTTTCTCCGCGAGGGAGCCAGGTTTGACTTCCGCCACTTTCATGACACCGCCGACAAGTTCATACCGCACGCCCAGGTCGATTTCACGTGGAGGAGATCGATTAAAGCTCCCAAGCCCGCCGCCCCAGGTTTCGCCAGCGACCAGGCGATCCCAGGTCTCTTGATAGGTCTTGATGGGGACATGGACGTTGAAAGCGATACTGGGTCCGATGCGGCTGTGAACGCCAATGACGTTCCCTTCCAAATCGAACAAGGGACCGCCCGAGTCGCCTCCGACGAGCGGACAATCCGTCACGATGATATTTTCCGTAAGGTTCTGGATTCGACCAACCCGAAGAACCGGCGACCGACCTTCGACATAGCCTCCGGGATGGCCCAACGACAGCACCCATTGTCCCTTGAGCAACCCGGATGAATCGCCCATCGGCACGTGGGGCCATTTCCCTTCCTCGGTGATTTTCAGCATCCCGCTGTCGATCTGCTTGTTTGAACCCAACGTTCGGCCTTTGGCACGTTTACCGTTGGGGAAGATGACTTCGCACTCGGCCTGCGGGGTTCCCGAAACATGACCTGCTGTCAACACGTAGCCATCTTCGCTCACGACCACACCGCTGCCGGCCGAGCTGCCGATCCGAACGCCGACGACTGCCGGCAGCACTTTTCGATAAACCTCTTGCACCTTGGATTGCAATTGGCGGAGTTCCGGCAGCGACTTGGGGATCCCGGCGTAGGGCGTGCTCTCCGCTGACAGCCGAGGCAGCCACCAGAGATTGCTCAACAAAACCCAGAAGACCCAACGATGGTGCATCGACGACCTCCAAGACTCCCCATCAGACGTCGTTGGTTTTTGCGGACCCGCTCATCCGGAGAGACTTCCTTCGCTCAGTCGGCGTGGTGAGGCTCTCCATGTTAGGGTCCTCGCTCAGACCGTCCGTCCCCCCATCTATTGACTCGAAACTCTGTTCGAGTCCTCCTGCTCCGGACAATAGGGTGGAACACCGCGTAGTGTCCTAAGTCTCCCCAACTTCCTCGACTTAATTATAGACCATCATTTTTCCGCATTCGACAGATCTCGGCAGCCCACGAGATCTTTCGGAGCGGGAGCGATAAACAAAGCGGGACCTCGACCGCTTCGCCGAGATCGCCCAACCTGGTGCGACTCATCAGCGTCTCATGCGGAAATGCTGGTCGGCAAAATCGAGAAAAACGTTCCAATCTCCGGTGGTCATGGAATGGGGACCGGGACGAATGTAGTAGGAAAGGCGTTCTCCAACTCGCTGTTGCCTCACCGGCCGATCATTCGGGCTTAAGCCCT